>JBKKBU010000180.1:0-10874 GCA_046713755.1 Mycobacteriales bacterium | reverse complement strand
CAGGCACCCTCTCGTCGGTTAAGGCGGTGGCTCTCGACGGCCAGCTCAGCGGCACCTCGTCGAACGGCGCTCACCTCGCGACGGAGATCCTGCCTCGGGGAGGCATCGTTGACGCGACGGTGCAGCGCTACGACCGCAGTCTGGGTGCGGTGCCGGACTTCGGACCGTCCGCCGATGGCCTCGCCGCCGAGCGACTGCTGCGCTCGACGTTGGCACACCTGCTCGTCACGCTGCCCGACCGTGTCGAGGCGCGCCTGAACTGCCCGGCCGCACGACTCGACGCCGCGAACGGGATGGCTACGACTCAGCCCGCCGCCCGACGAGGGTCGCAGGTGCTCGGCGGGCAACCGGTGCTTCTCGTCGGCCAGCCGACGACGACTTCCCGGCTCAGCGGGTGGATCAGCGGGCAGCACGGCTTTGTCGAGGACATTGCTCGATGGAAGGACTTCTGCCTGAGTGCCGTGCCAAGGGCGCAGTACGAGGTCCGGCGTACGTCCTCGTCGGTCGTGATCCCACACCCGGAGACCAATCCGCTGCGAGAGGTCCACGACGTCGGGGTTGGCCCCAGCACGTTGTTGGAGAGCAGCCAGGTCGACGCTGTGTTGCTCGCGCGGGTCGAGCACCTGCGTGGCCTCGAGGTCTCCACCCAGACCACGCCCGCTCAGGTGGGCAGCCGTGCGCAGCGCCGCTACCTCGCTCTCTTGGCCCGCGACACCTGGGACTTCCGGTTGGCTGCCCTGCATCTGGAGAACGGTCAGCCGACGAGCGACCTGTTCGAGGGGAACATCGAGCACCTGGGCTCCTTCATCGAGGTGCTCCTGACGCCCGAGGCTTTCGCGACAGAGAACGGGAGCCTCAACCGGCAGCTGAAGGTCAACGCCGGCGCGCCACTGCTCTCAGTGAGCGGAGTCTGGGCACACGGGTTCCCCCATGTGGTGAGCCCCAGCACGACCCCCGCGCTGATGACCGACCCGGCGGCACACCGGCCTGACGGTGTGACTGCGCTCGATGTGACGCTGCAGCTGCGCGAAACGACGATCCTGAGTCGCCACCGGCACTGGGACACCGCCGATGCCGGCCACTTCCAAGCCATCGACCGGTGGGAGCTCGAGTCCGGGGTGGGAGTTGACGCTGCCGGCTGGGTGGTCACCGACCGACCCGTGACAGTGGGCCACCCGTTTGTGACGTGGCTGCAGGGCCAGCTGAGCAGCCTGCCGGCTCCCAGCATCAGTGCGATCCAGGGTGGTGTTCGCCTCCCCGACTACGGGCAGGGCCAGGGCCAGGTGACCGACAACCCGTGGTTCATGCGTCCCGGGGACACCGCCGCGCCGCACTCCTACGCAGTCGCGTTGGAGGGGGTCAGAGCGCTGCAGCTGGCGACCGAGGGGCTCTGCGACGACGATCAGCGGGAGGTGCCCGTGTTCGTCGCCGACGACAGCGTCAAACGCCAACCTGGCTTCACCGCCACCCGCGTGGACCTCAGGCTCAGAGCCCCCGCGGGACCCGGCGTCGTCGAGATGGTCGGGTGGGAGATCGACGACTGGCAGGACAGCCCGCCGCTGCCGCTCGGTGAAACCCTGGTCGTGCACTTGGACCAGGGGGTGCCCGCAGCCCTGGCGTTCGAGTCAACGGCATCGGTGACGGAGACGCCGGGCAAGCGACCCACGGCTAAGTCGCAGTTCACCCTCTCGAGCTCGGGGAGCACGTTCGACACCACGGGACCGGCTCTTGGCTCCGGCTCGTTCACGCGCCACCAGCTCGACACCGCGTCGAACCCGTGGGCGCCGGTGGTCAGCTCGGTCGAGACAGCACTCGACAGCGCGCCCGGCTTCGTCCGGCTCGTCATCGACAAGTTCCAGGACATCAGCCACTACCCGGACGGCAGCATCACGAATCTCAGCACGCCTGGCTGGGACCAGCCGGGCGCCTTCGACGACGATCACAGCTCGACGTCCCAGACGCAGGCTTGGGCCACCGGCCCGATGGCCGGGACCATCACGCTGACGAGCTCGGACTTCCGTCGGTCCAGCAGCTCCCAGCCCTCGCCCTGGGCGGCCTCAAACCGCTTCGACCTGAGCAAGATCGGCGTCGAGATCACAGCGACACCGAGCGGACCGCTCGACCTCGACGCGGCCCCCTTCGTCATGGTCACCGCAAAGGCCGGACCGTCGGGCAGCGAAGCCGAGACGGGTCTGGGTCTGTACGCCGGCTGCGGTCAGCTCGCTCTGACCGGCAAGATCACGACCGCCGCCCGGTACCAGCAGAAGTACACCTCCTCCAGCGTGCCTCCGACGATCGCCCTGACCGATGACACCGCGGTGCTGACCCTGAACAACTTCTCCGGCAAGCTCTCGATCCAGAAGCGCGGATTGCCATGGGTCACACTGCTGCTCACGGGCCTGGCCAGCATCGGTGTCGTGGTCCTCGCCCTGCTCGCCTCGTGGTGGTTTGCGGTGTTCGCCTATGTCGTCGCCGAGCTGATGTTCGTGCTCCTGCTGATGAAGCTGTCGCCCATCAAGGTCGACGACCTGTGCAGCGGGGATTGGTACCTCACGCCGAGACCGACCACGGACCTGTCGTTCCTGCGCCCTTGGGTGAACGGCTGGTGCCACACCTGCGATCCGTACCACTGGGATCTCAAGGCCAGCGTGTGGTTCTTGCTGCCCCTCCTACTGGCCTTGGTCGGGTTCACCATCAACATCTTCTGACATCCTCCCGCCGACGCGCCCTGAATGACGCTGCGGGACCGAACCGCCTGACCTCGACCTGGAAGGCCGGGTCCGGTGGCCCACGCCACTGGCCAACCGAGATTGACGACTGCAGTCGGCCCGCCGGTCGGCCATGCAGCAGGCGACAGTGCCGTCCCGCGACCGCGCACGGCTGTCCCCCTCTACGGCGACACATGTGGCATGTGCCACATTTCGCCGCGAGGTGATGCACGAGTTGAACAGTCGTAAATTCAGGTGTCAGACCTGCTCGTGCGCAGCCGTCTCCGCCACCGTGCCGTGCGGTGCCAGCCAGCTCAGGTCGGCAGGCTCCCGCCGGTAGATCGCCCGGGAGGGGAGGTGCTCACTGTCGGCCAGGTCCAGCAGCAGGGTCACCGGCACCCCGTCGTGCAAGAGGTCCATCATCGTCGGTGGCATGTCGCCGCGCCTTTCTGCTCTTCCCCCACACCTGTCATCGGCGCGCCCGGCCCAGCCGCTGTTGCGCCACTCAGGTGATTCGTCCCCCGAGCCGCGGGCCGGTCAGCCCGCGCCCAGCACCTCGTCGACCAGGTCGAGCAGCACGCGGGTCTGGGGCACCCAGTCCTCGACGTGGCGGGAGTGCGGCCACGTCGCCAGGCCAAGCAGCACAGCAGCGGTGCTACGAGCCAGCTCCCGAGGTGCGTGGAGCGGCCTGATGGCGGCCGCCACCTCCGGCAGCCAACGACCGGCCGCGCGCGCCCCGGTGTCGAGGGTCCGCAGGACCATCAGATGGGCGAGGAGGTTGCCGGCGTCGTCCGCCGGCCGGCCCGCACCCGCGCCGTCCACGTCCACGACGCCGACGATCCGACCCGCCTCGACGAGCAGCTGGGCGTCGTAGAAGTCGCCGTGTACGCCGCCCTGGGCGCTCGCCCCCTCGGCGATCACCGCGAGCTGCGCGTCGATGCGCCCGCGCTCGTCCGGCAACAACGCCTGCAGCAGCGCCCCGTGGCCGCGGGCGTGCCGACGTATGTCCCGGGCCGGGAGGGCCAGCTCGAGCCCGGCGAAGCTGTGCAGCAGGTCGACCACCTCCGACCCGCGCGGCAGCTCGGGGGCATCGGCGAGCAGCAGGGACCGCAGGGGGGTGCCGCGCAGCGGCGACAGGACCAACAGCCCGAGGGCGGCGTCCACCGCCAGGGCCTTCGGCGTCGGGATGCCAGCCGCGTGGCAGGCACGGTGCCGGACGTCGAGCTCGGCGGCCTTCCCTGGTGGCACGCACTTGAGGAAGAGCCGCGCCGACGACGTCCGCACCTCGACGACGGCTCTGCGCCGGGGTCGCACCGACACGAGCGCCAGGCGCAGCCCGTCGGTCGGCAACCCGAGCGCGGTGAGCAGGTCCGCGACCGTGCCGGCGTCGAGGGCCGACCGCAGCCCCACGAGATCCGGGTCGTCCCGCACCCGCCAGGCCACGACGGCCCCAGCCGGGCCCTCCAGCACCCTGCCGGTCGCCGGCGGGACGCCGCCGGCGGAGACGACCCAGCCCTCCCGGACCTCGGTGCCCTCACGCAGCACGGTGGCGGCCAGGCGGACCGTCACGTCGTGGCCGGGCCGGTACGTCACGTCCTCCCGCGCGGCGGTCAGCAGCTGCCCGCCGTCGTCCTGCACCAGCGCGGCCAGCAGCTCTGCGGGATCGGCGCTGGTCAGGGCGGCGTACGTCGCCGCCAGGTCGATATCGCGCCGGTCGGCCTCAGGCATGGCCGCAGTATGGTGCCTGCAGCACGACGCCGCCCCACAGGCTGGCCTGCGGGGCGGCGGGAGTGCTGTGGATCAGGGGGTCTGCGGCGTCTCGGGCGACGGCGGAGTGTCGGCGGCGGCGGGCTCGTCCGGCGTGGCCGGGCTCGGCGGGCTGTCCGCGGAAACCGGGCTGACTGGGCTGGCCGCGGAGGCCGCGGAGGCCGCGGAGGCCGCAGAGGCCGCGGAGGCCGCGGAGGCGACCGTCGGCGGCGAGACGGGCGAGTCGGCGGTGGCTGGGCTGCTGTCGGCCGCTGCGGCTCCGGTCGGCGTGCCCTCCTCGTCGCTCGACGTCACCAGCGCCTTGTCGGCGTCGCTCAGCGGCGCGTCGACGGAGATGGCCGGCGGGGTGGGTCGGGCGTCTTCCGCCAAGGCGACGCCACCGAGGGCGGCAGCGGCGAGGGCACCGGACGACACGGCGGTCGCGACGATCTTCCAGCTACGGGACTTGGGGGTCATGGCTGCTCCTGGGGCTCGTCGAGGTACTGCCGTCATCGCCGCAAGGCCCGATCGGGTTACGCGACCCCTTCCGTTTCGGCAGCCGCCAAGGTCGGTCTTGAGCATTCAGCGTGATTCTGAGAGCGCCGCCATCACCAGCGGGCGTGCCATCGAGCCGATGTCCTCGACCAGGCGGTTGTTCAGCACGACGACGACCGTGCCGTCCTCGGGCAGGCACCCCGCCCACGCCACGTATCCCTCGGCGTCGCCGGTGTGCCCCACAGCCCCTGCGTGGGGGCTGTACAGCCCGAGCCCGTACGAGCCTTGGAAGGTCGCCATCTCTGTCAGCGACGCAGGGGAGACGACCTTCCCAGCACAGAAGGCCCGCCACCAGCGCGCCAGCGAACGCGAATCCGATGCCATCCCACCGTCGGACGTCACAGCGAGGGAGGGGAGGTAGCCGCCGCCCTTCTTCAGCGCGGCGGTCGACGTGCCGTACGGCATGGCCATTGGCTTGGTCGGGACCTCAGCCGGTTGGTAGATCAGCCGCTCGACCCCGTCGATGCTGAGAACGCCGTCGCGCAGTACACCGGCGATCGGTTGACCGTAAACCTCCTCGATCACCAGTCGGAGCAGCAGGTAGTTGGTGTTCGAGTACTCGAAGTCCGCACCAACAGGAGCTCGAGCGGGGACGAGCTCCAGCAGCTCGGCCGGCTTCCACAGCCGTTGCGGACCCGCCAACAGCCGCCCGTTGACCTGCGGAAGGTAGTCCAGGATCCCGCTGCGGTGGCTCAGCAGCTGGCGGATCGTCGCACCGTTGGCGTCGAAGTCGAGCTCCGAGGGAAGGTGATCGGCGGCCGGGTCATCGAGGGCCAGCTTCCCGGCCTCGACCAGCTGCATCACCTGGGCCGCGATCACGGACTTGGTGACGCTGCCGATGGCGAACTGATCATCAACCCCGACATCTCGTACGCCGTCAGCCTTGCCCACCGCTCCGCTCCACGTGCCGTCGGCTGACATCACCGTGGCCGTCATCCCGCTTTCGCCGGCCATGTCCCGCAGCGCTGCCAGGAAAGTCGCCGCGGTCCCTTCTGAGACGGGGCTCTCGCTGATGGCCGCGAAAGCGGCGGTCGGGAAGCCCGGGGCCTGCTTGCTCTCCACCGAGACCGGCCTACCGACTCGCTCCGCTCCCCCGCCGCAGGCCGCCAGCAGGAGCAGGAGCACGGCCGGCAGAACGCTCCCGTGACGCGCACTCACCCGGTGGGTCAACGCTTCGCCAGCCACGCCAACGGGCCCTCCGCCCCACCGGGGCGCTGAGTCAGGACTGCCCCGTTCGCGGCTGAGAGCTCGGCGATCCCCTCTCTCGTGGTGACCGCGATACGCATCCCGTCCGGCGACCACGCGAAGGGGAACGCCATGTCGTAGTCACCCGACACCACACACGACCTGCCGTCGGGGTCGTCGTCGTCGTACACGTGCAGCGTCGTGGCACGGACGGGCCGTTGCGCCGTCGCCACGGACAGCAGGCGGGGCGACGGCGCACCCTGGTTTTCGCAGAACAAGCCAGGCCCGGCAACCAGGGCGAGGGAGTCGCCGTCGGGAGACCAGGTGAGCCCTCGCAACGCGTTGGCCTCCCGCTCGGCATGGACCAGGACCGCGCTCTGCGCGAAGGTCGACGGCGAGACCTGCCCGCCGCCGTGGGCGAAGACCCACACGCAGGCGACTGCGCCGTCGCGGTCGCAGCCCGTTCCGCGACTGCCGCTGGTGCTGACGGCGAGTCGACTGCCGTCCGGTGACCACGCGAGATCGGTCAGGTCGTCCCCGAATGTCATGACGCCCGAGATGTCGAGGGTGTCGCGCAGCCTGCCGTCGAACCCGAGGATCTGCAAGGCCCGGCCGGTGGCCGCCGGCACCGTGATCTGGTCCGGCTCGGGCCCGAAGCTGTCCACCTCGTCCTGCCCGCAGCGCGCTGAAGGAGGGCAGTCGAGCTCAGCGATCTGACCGCCGTCACCGACCACCCACAGCCGCCGCTCGGCGGACGTGGCGACGTACAGGAACGAGCTGGTGTCCTGGTCGAAGACGGACCAGCTGTAGGACCGCTCGCCGCTCGGCGGTGGCGGTGCCTCGGGTCCCGGCCAGGTGCCGCTGTTTGCCTGAACGATGCGGCCGTTGCTCATCGGCACGAGCTCTTGCGTCCGCGTGGCCGGTGGCTGTGCGCGGTCGACATCGAGCTGGACCTGCACCAGGCCGACGGCGACGGCCATGACCGCGACCCCAGCGATCACCTTGCCCGTGGTCCGACGCTGGGAGGTGCGGTGCAGGCTTCGGAGCCCATCCTCGGTGCCCGCCGGGGTGGCGGCGCGCAGGCTTGTAGCCGCGTCGCGTGCGCGGGTCTCCAGGTTCATAGCTGTCCCTCCGAGGCGTGACCCGCGGCGTGACCCGGGTCGAGTTGCAGTTGCTTGACGAGCACCGTGCGCGCCCGACTCAGGTGTTGCTTGACGGACCCCTCGGAGATGCCCAGGGTCTCGGCGACCTCGGCGACCGACAGGTCGTAGAGGTAGCGCAGCGCGGCTGCCTGGGCCTGCCGTTTCGGCAGGGCCCGCACGACCGACCAGAACGCCTCGTCGTCGGGGCTCAGCGCAGGTCTGGCGGCATCGGGGCCCATCCGGACCAGCGCCTTGAGCTCGCAGACACGACGCCGGAAGGCCGAGACCGCGAGGTTCGCGCAGGTGCGGCGTACCCAGGCCTCGGGTACGGCGAGCTGGCCGACCCGGCGCCAGTTCCGGTACGCCGCCAGCATCGCCTCCTGGGCGATGTCCTCTGCGATACCCGGGCCACACAACGCATGCGCCAGTGGAACCAACCGCGGGAACTGGGCGCGGTAGAAGTCATCGAAGCTCGGGACGTCCGCCCGTCGCGCCGGACCCGAGACCAGCTCTTCGACCGCCATGCTCTCCATGCCCACTCTCTCGCACGAGCGGAGGGTTTGGTTGACAACTACTTTCAGCGAACCGCGCAATGCCCGTGAGCGCAACGGGTCCGTTCTACAAGCCGGCCACACCCTCGGTATCTCAACCCGACGCGTCGAACTCAGCCTCGCGCGGGAATTCCCCAGCGCCCCGCCGCGGCCCGCCCGAAGAGAATGCAGGCGATGACGGGCAAGGCAACAGCCCGCTCATAGCTCACGCCTACTGCCATCAGACAGGGCGCCGCCACCGCGAAGACGGCGCCACCCACGAGCCCACTGACGACGCGCGGCCTGCGGTACCACCTGGAGCGAGCTTGCCCTCCGGTGGCCCCGCGTCGGTCCGCTGCCCCTGGTGGACGTCGCAGTCGCACGCTGGCCTCCTGCTCTCAGTCACACGGCTACCCAAGCCGATCAGGGCCTTCACCCAGAAGGTGAAAGCCCTGATCAGAGGGGTAAAGCTGAGGGGACTCGAACCCCTGACCCCCACACTGCCAGCCCCGATGTGGGGGGTCCACGACCGTCCGCCGAAGTACGAAAGTCCAGGTCAGCGGGTGTCTCCCTCGCCGGCGGACTCGGCCGGACGGCGACGGATGGACGTCAACTGTGCCCAAAATTGGGCCGCGGGATGGTCTCCCTGGCGATGGTCAACCACGCCGCGGTTCAAAGCGTTGGCAGTGACAGACCGCGACGACAGGCCCTTCAGCCGCCCGAGTTCTCCTCGACCTCGTCGTCACCGAGCGCGGCCTCCCAGTCCTGGCCTCCATGGAAGACACCCAAGACGTTGACCACGGTCTCAGTGGACGACTGATCAACGGTGTAGGCGACGACGGTCCGCTTCTTGAAGGTGGTCGTCCGCATACCTGGACGGATGTCGTCCCGGGCTCGACCGGCCAGCGGGAAGATCCCGATCCCCTCGATGTGCTCGAGAAGGGCAGTGACGAAGCGCCGAGCGACGTCTGCGGACGCCGAGGCGGTGATCCAGTCGTCGAGCTGATTGAGCTGCAGTTCTGCTTCGGAAGTGACGAGGACGCGGCCCGTCACGAACGGGCGGCCCACTTGCGCTCGAACCGATCCCGGACGTCCCCGCTTGGCACGGCGCGCGACGGATCAGACTTCAGGGCCTCGAACGCGGCAGCAGCTTCGGTCCGTAGCCAGGACTCCGACGCGAGGTCGAAGGCCCCGCCCGAGTCAACCGACTCGAGCAGGCGCAGAGCCACGTGCTTGCGCACGTTTGGAGGCAGCGACATCCCGGCCTCGAAGAACTCCGCTTCGCTCAGCGACATGCAACGAGTGTACGGCCAACAAGCTGCCCCGAGCGCGATCGTTGGTCAGACTGACCAACTCGAAAGTTCCCGTTGGCGACGGCCTCCAGGAAGGCCAGCTCTGACCGGTCTCCCCAACCGCAGGCTGCTTCACGACCGCCTCGCGCAGGCCCTCGCCCTGAGCGGACCTCGCCCGGTCGTGCTTTTCTGCGACCTCGACGGCTTCAAGCAGATCAATGACCGGTACGGGCACACCTCCGGCCACGCGGTGCTGATCGAGGTCGCGGCGCGCCTCACCACCACACTCCGCGCTGACGACATGGTCGGGCGACTCGGCGGCGACGAGTTCGTCTTCATCGTTGGGTTCCCGCCACCGAGGACCCGCCGCCGTGGCCAGCGAAGTCGCAGCCCGCATCCGGAGCGCACTCAGTCCGGCGATTCGGGTGCACGGTGCTGCGAGCGCGATAACGGCCAGCGTGGGGATCGCCCTGCCGCAGCCGGGCAGTGACCTCGACGACGTCCTCGGACGTGCCGACCACGCGATGTACCAGGCGAAAGCAGTGGGCAAGGACACCCACGAGTTCTTCGCAGCTCAGCGGCTGCCGCTCATGAGGCGAGGAGGACTCACCCGCCAGAGCATGGTCAACGACGGTCGGTGAACCGGATGTCGAGGGAGCGTAGGTAGGTGTGCAGGCCGGCGTCCTGGACCGGCACCAGATGGGCCGGGGCTCCGGACTCGTTGTGATGGGCATGCCACTTCCCAGGTGGAGTGACGAAGGCGCCACCGGGCTCCCAGCGGATCCGGATCGGGTCGACGATCTCGCCTCGTTCGTCGAGGCGGTCACCGAGCAGGGTGAAGCAGCCCGGCTCGCAGTCCAGGATGAGGTCCAGGGCCACCGCCTGGTGGCGGTGCGGCCGCTGCACCTGACCGACGGGGAGCAGGCCGAACATCGCCCACAGGACGTGCGTGATGGTGAGGGTCTGCTCCTGGTCCGCGTTGGCCAGCAGCACGCTGACTCGGCTCTTGTCGTTCGAACCGGGCGCCGCGGCGATCCGCTGCAGCTCGGCTACCGCGTCCGCCCGGGCGAACTTGGTGGGATGGAAGCGAGGGGTAGTCGCCTGCACGCCGAGGTATCGCATCAGCGGCTCGTCGGTCACCCAGTACAGAACGGCGTCGGCGTCGGCGTGGTGGGTGCTGACCGATCCTGCTGGCAGGGTGAAAAAGTCTCCCTTCTCCCAGCGGACGAGCGACCCGTTCACCGCTGAGAAGCCGCTGCCGTACAGCACGTAGTAGAGCTGCGAGGTCGCGTTAGGTGCGGTCGACAGCTGCTCCCCCGCAAGGATGCGCAGGAAGCTTGCCAGCAGCGCCGGGCTGGTCGCGGGACCCTCGGCGATCCCGAGCTCGGCGGACAGGTCGAGCGGGATGACGCGGGTCGGGCCGTCCACGTAGGTCTCGGGGCCGAACACTGCCGACGGGATCCGGCTGATCGTGCCGCCGGCGAGCGGGTCGGCCGCCTTGGAGTACTCGAAGTACCGGGCGTCGGTGTCCCAGTCCTCGAAGCTGACGGCTGGTTGATCGGGAAGGGCGCTGACATGGGTCGGGTCGAGGTTGGTCGGGAGCGTGCCGACGATCGTCATAGCTGCCTTTCAGGAATGGACGGAGTTGCGCGATCGTGCTGGTGGGATCGTGACAGCAGCTGCGCCCTGGACGACCCGGTTCTCGATCGTGCCGAG
>JBKKBU010000179.1:0-2923 GCA_046713755.1 Mycobacteriales bacterium | reverse complement strand
CGCCGAGCCCGGTGAGGGCGGGGACGAACACCACGCCGCCGCTGTCCGGCACGGAGCGCGCCAGTGACTCCACCTCGGCGGCCGAGCCGATGATCTGCAGGCCGTCGCGCAGCCACTGCACCGCCGCGCCGGTGACGAAGACGGCGCCCTCAAGGGCATAGGTGACGGTCCCGTCCGGCGCGGCCCAGGCGACGGTGGTGAGCAGGCGATCAGACAGGACCGGCTCGGTGCCGGTGTTGACCAGCACGAACGAGCCCGTCCCGTAGGTGCACTTGCTGCTGCCGGTCGCGAAGCAGCCCTGTCCGAACAGGGCGGCCTGCTGGTCGCCGGCGATGCCGGCGATGGGGACGTCGAGCCCCAGGAAGCTGTCGGGATCGGTGCGGGCGACCTCACCCCAGGACGGGACGACCTCGGGCAGGGCCGCCAGCGGCACGCCGAACAGCTCGCACAGCTCCGCGGACCACGCGCCGGTGCGCAGGTCGAACAGCAGGGTGCGGCTGGCGTTGCTGGCGTCGGTGACGTGGCGGGCCCCACCGGTCAGCCGCGCGATCACGTAGGAGTCGACGGTGCCGACCGCGAGCTCACCCGAGACGACGCCGGCCCAGGTGCCCGGTTCGTGCTGGGCCAGCCAGGTGAGCTTGGTGGCGGTGAAGTACGGATCCAGTCGCAGGCCGGTCAGCTCGGCGACCCGCGGCTCGTGGCCGGCCTCCTTGAGTCGGGTGCACACCTCCGTCGTACGCCGGTCCTGCCAGACGATCGCGCGGCGCGGCGCGGCCAGCCGGCGGCGGTCCCACACGACCACGGTCTCCCGCTGGTTGGTGATCCCGACCGCCGTCACGGGGTTTCCATCGAGGGCGAGTCGGCACGCCTGCAGTGTCGAGACCCAGATCTCCTCCGGCTCGTGCTCCACCCAACCGGGCTGCGGGAAGTGCTGGGGGAACTCCTGGTAGCCGCGGCCGACGACCGAGCCATCCGCCGCGACCACCAGGGCAGTGACGCCCGTCGTGCCGCAGTCGATCGCCAGGACGCTCATTCCGTGGCTTCGCGCAGCTTGGCCAGCACGACCGGGTCGATGCCGCCGGCGACCATGCGCTCCTCGTAGTTCTCCACCCCTGCCCAGGAGTCCAGACTCGGATGACCGAGCCGGGCCAGCCGGGCGGCGACCTCGGCGGCGAGCTCACCCTCGAGCGGCAGCACCGACGCGGGCTTGCCGAAGTAGAGGTCGTAGAGGTCGAGCAGCCGCGCGAGCTCCTGGACCGGCTGGGCATGGTCGTCGACCCGGACATCGACCAGGACGTCGCTGCCGCCGCCGTAGCCGCCGCCTTCCGAGACGACGTAGAGGGCGGCGCTCTGTCGGCCGCGCCGGTCACCACCGGCCGCGTCGCCGGCGGTGAGCGCCGCCACCAGCCGGTGGGCGAGCGGCCCGGTGGCTACCTCGAAGCCGATCGCCATGGCGTCGACCACCTCCGGACCGGTCAGGATGTTGCCCTGCACGGCATAGCCGGCGCCGGTGCGGCCGCCGGCCCACGCGTGGCACCCGGGGCCGGTGAACGTCGCGGCGTTGCCCGCCCGGTCGACGACACCTGCTTGGCGCTCGTCGCGCCCCTCGTCGGCGGCGGTCAGCTCGTCCAGCACCTGCTGCGCCGTCCGGCCCGCCGCGAGCAGCCGCAGCCCGTCGGGGCGGTAGCGCAGGTTGGCCGCCGCCTGGGTCGCGATCGCACCCACGTCGTACGCCGCAGCGGGCACGGCGGCCCCCACAGCGAGGAACTTGCTGGCGACGGCCACCCCCCACTGGGCGCCTTCCGCGGTGCCCTGAGCCGACCTGGCCACGATGGAGAACGTCATGGGGCGCGATGCTAGGCCGATGCGCTACTGGTACGACGCGGAGTTCGGCCGGACGGCACCCGACCTGACCTTGGTCTCGATCGCGGTCGTGGCGGAGGACGGGCGGGAGTTCTACGCCGTCTCCAGCGAGTGGGATCCGCTCGAGGTGCACCCCTGGGTGCGCGACAACGTCCTGCCGCAGCTGCCGCCCGCGTCGACCTGGCAGAGCAGGGCGGTCATCCGCGACGAGCTCGAGGCGTTCCTCGGCGACGACGTCGCGCTCTGGGCCTGGTTCGGTGCCTACGACCACGTCGCGCTGTGCCAGCTGTGGGGTGCGATGCCGGCGCTGCCCCGGGCGATCCCCCGCTGCACGATGGATGTCCGCCAGCTCTGGGAGCACCTGGGGCGTCCGCCGCTGCCCAAGCAGGACGACGAGGGGCTGCACGACGCGCTGGTCGACGCCAGGCACTGCAAGCGCAAGTGGGAAGCGCTGGCCGAGCGGGCCTACCTGCTCGGCCTCGAGGTCTGACCTCAGCTCGGGGCGAGCACCTCGATGACGACCTGCGCTACGCCGTCGTACCCGAGGGCCCGGGAGCCGGCGCGTGACATGTCCAGGATGCGCGGGCCGACGTAGGGGCCGCGGTCGTTGATGAGGCAGCTCACCGCGCGGCCGGCGTGGGACACCCGCACGACGGTGCCCAGGGGGAGCTCCTTGTGGGCGCAGGTCAGCCGCTCCGGGTCGTAGGGCGAGCCGCTGGCCGTGGGGTTGCCGACGAAGCCCGGCCCGTACCAGGAGGCGAGGCCCTCGAGGACCGTGCCGGTCGGCGCGTAGCCCTGCGGGTAGCCGGCTCCGGCGGCCTCGACGAGGGCGACGACGGGTGCCTCGCGGACCTGCGCGCGCTGGCTGCGCCGGGTCTGGGCGGGGGTGAGAGCCAGGGTCACGGTGGCGCTCACGCTGTCGAGGGTGGCGCGGGCCGCGGCGAGGCGGGCCCGCTCCTGCTCGCCTCGCGCCAGTCGATCGGCCTGGGCCAGCAGCGCTCGAGCCCGGTCCTGCGCCTGCAGCACGGCCGCCGACCGGGCCCGCAGCGACAGTCGGAAC
>JBKKBU010000178.1:0-6994 GCA_046713755.1 Mycobacteriales bacterium | reverse complement strand
GGCGTCAGCCGCGCCCTGGAGCGGCGCCGCGCCGATCTCGTCCGGCTCACCCGGAGGACCCGCTGATGTCCCACCTGCCCATCACCGCAGCACGCCGTTCGCTGCGTGTGACGCGGAGCCCGCGTGCCGTTGCAGCCGTCGCCGCCCTCTCGCTGAGCCTCGTCCTCGCGGCCTGCGGCCAGAAGGAGGGGATCCAGGGCACGCCGCCCCCGGGCGGGTACGTCGCCGCCGACGGCTCCCTCGTGGACGCCGAGGGCAACGTGGTCGCCCCCGGTCCCGGCGGTGGCGTCGCCGGGAACCCCGGCGCCGGCGCACCCGGCGGTGGCAGTGGTGGCAGCGCACCCGGTGGCGGCCCGATCGACACCGGCTCCGGCGCGGGTGGCGGCGCGCCCGGCGCGGCACCCGGTGCTCCCGGTGCTCCCGGCGCTCCCGGCGCTCCCGGCGACTCCTCCGGCGGGGGTGAGGTGCCTGCGACCGAGGCCCCGCAAGGCGGTGGCGACACCACCGGGGTCACCGACGACACCATCGTGATCGGCGTCCACGCGCCGGTCACCGGCGCCGCCGCCGTGCCGCAGAGCTCGTTCGAGCGCGCGGTCGGGACCTACTTCAAGGCCGTCAACGACCGAGGCGGCATCTTCGGTCGCAAGATCGAGGTCCTCTTCGAGGACGACCAGTTCCGGCCCGACGTGGCGCGCGTCAAGTGCAAGGAGATGGCCGAGCAGCAGAAGGCCTTCCTCCTCATCGGCGGCGCCGGCGCCGACCAGATCGACGCGTGCGCGCGCTACGCAGACTCCGTCGGGGTCCCCTACATCTCGGGAGGCGTCCACCAGACCCGCCCCGGCCAGACGGGGCTCGGCGACCTCTCGACCTACTACGCGGTCTCCCTGGCCTACGAGCAGCAGGTGCCGCTCCTCGCCCGGCTCTACGACCAGCAGTTCAGCGGCAGCCCGGTCGTGGTCATCACCGCCGACAACGACTCGCTCGACGGGTACCACGCCGCTGCGGAGTCTGCGATCAAGAGTGTCGCCGGCAGCGACTTCGAGTACGCCGAGCGGATCCCGAAGAACACCCAGTCCGAGGCTCTGACCATCGGCACCCGGATCTGCAACTCCGGCGCGGAGGCGGTGATCTGGAACGCGAGCCCGAGCACGCTGCTCAACGTCTCGAAATCGATGGTGTGCACCCCCACCTTCATCGGGCCCGGCCTGACCAACGGGCTCAACCTGGCGGCCGCAGCCGGGTGCCCCAACATCGACAACGCGCTGTTCTACTCGCCCTTCCCCGGGCTCGACGTCATGCGCCAGAACGCGGACTTCGTGCGCGACTACCGCGCCAAGAACGGCGCCGACCCCGACGACATCGGGGCCGCGATCTACGGCCTGGAGAAGATCGTGGTCGCGATGCTCGAAGCCGCAGGCGAGGACCTGTCGCGCGAGGGCTTCCTCGCGGCGGTCGCCCGCAAGCGCACCTTCCAGCCCGGCGTCTTCCCGACCGTCCAGTTCGACTCGCGGTTCGGCGGGACGGCGATGCACCTGCTCCAGGCCGACTGCAGCCGCCGCGAGTACGTCACGGTCCGCCAGAACGAGCGGCCCTGATGGATGGTCTGGGCCAGGAGCTCGCCGTCGCGATGACGGCCGGGCTGCTGCGCGGGAGCGTGTACGCCCTGGTCGCCCTCGGCATCGTGCTGGTCTTCCGTGCCTCCGGCGTCTTCAACTTCGCCCAGGCCGAGTTCGGCACGACCGGCCTGTTCGCGGCGTACGCCGGCCTGGAGCTGTGGGGCTGGAGCTACCCGGCGGCCTTCGCCTTCGGGCTCGGGGTGGCCGTGGCAATGGGGCTGCTGACCGAGCGGCTCGTCATCGCCCCGTTGCGGGACGCCTCCAAGGTGACCCTGCTCGTCGGCACCGCCGGGGTCGCCCTGACCGCGATCGGGCTGCAGTTCTGGCTCTTCAACGAGACGCTGATCATGACGATGCCCAAGATCAACGACCGCGTGCTCGTCACGCCATGGGGGGCCGCGGTGACCATGCAGGCCCTCATCGCAGCCGGCGTCCTCGTGGTGGTGGCCGTGGCGCTGGCGCTCTTCTTCCGCTCGCCGTCGGGCCTGGCGGTGCAGGCTGCGCAGCAGGAGCCGGTGGCGGCCGAGCTGATCGGCATCTCTGTGCGCCGCGTCTCGATGCTGACCTGGGGGATCGCCGCCGCCCTCGGTGGCCTGGCCGGCATCCTGACCGGGCCGATCCTCACCTTCACCGCCGCTTTCCTCAGCTTCGGTGCGTTCGCCGCCCTGCTCCCGGGCTTCATGGCAGCGGTCCTCGCCGGGATGCGCAGCATGCCCGGGGCGGTGGCCGGTGGCCTCGTCGTCGGCTGTGTCGAGCAGCTCGGATCGCTGTCCTTCATCAGCACCCGGGTGCCCGGCGCGGGTGCAGCGGTGCTGTTAGTCGTCCTGCTGGCCGTGATCCTGATCAAGCCCAGCGGTGTCTTCGTGGGCCGGACGGTGACGGCATGACCGCCGCCCCCGAGGCCCGGCCCGACGACGAGCCGCAGGTGCTCCCGACGGTGCCGGCCCACCGGGCCGACGACGTCCACGGGGTCGACGGGGTCGACGGGGCCGTCGTCATCGTGAGCGAGAAGGCCTTCACCCCCGGGACCGCCGGTCGGGCGGCGCGGGGCCTGGCGTGGGGGCTGCTGATCTACGTCGTCCTGGCCGTCCCCGCCAACGTCCTGTCCCCGTTCGAGCTCGGCGTCTCCGACGTCGGAGCCGCGACCGAGGCGGTCATCTTCGGGATCGTCGGGCTGTCGCTCAACATCCTGCTCGGGCACGCCGGCCAGATCAGCCTGGGCCACCAGGCCTTCGTCGGGATCGGCGCCTTCACCTCCGCCTACGTCGTCACCGACCTGGAGCTGTCGTTCTACGTCGCCCTGCTCATCGCCTCGCTGTTCGGGGCCACGGTCTCGGCGCTGCTCGGAGCGGTCTCGCTGCGGCTCACCGGTCTCTACTTCGCCCTGGTCACCCTGGCGTTCGGCGCGTTCACCGAGCAGACGTTGCTCGGCATCCCCGAGATCACCGGCGGCGAGGGCGGCAAGGCCGCCCCCCGACCGAGCGCCTTCGAGAGCGAGACGCGCTACTACCTGCTGTGCCTGCTCGTGCTCCTGATGGTGCTCTTCCTCGACTGGCGCCTGACCCGCAGCAAGGCCGGACGGGCGCTCGCGGCGCTGCGCGAGAACCCGCGGGTGGCCGCGACCTACGGCATCGACGTCCGTGCCTACGTGATGCTCGCCTTCGCGCTCTCGGGTCTGGTGGCGGGCCTGGCAGGCGCCCTGCTGGCCCACCACGACGAGGTCATCGTGGGGCAGAAGTTCGGCTTCCAGCTCGCCCTGCTCTTCGTGATGATGACGGTGGTGGGTGGCCTGCGCAGCCGCTCGGGCGTCGTGATCGGAGCGGCGTTCTTCGCGCTGCTGGAGACCGGCAAGCTGCTCGACCTGGTCGACCGGCCACTGGGGGTGGTGGGGCTCAGCCTGACCGACTTCTTCGAGGGCACCATCGGGCTGCCGTCGGAGTTCGTGCCCCTCGTCGTCGGCCCGATCCTGCTGCTGACGACGATCACCCTCTACCCCGGCGGCATCGGTCAGCAGATCGCCCCCATCCGCGAGTGGATGCTCGGTCGCCGCTTCGACCGGCACGCCGGCCAGGTCCAGGAGGTGATGGTCGACGATGTCCGTGCTTGAGATCGACGACCTGTCCATCCACTTCGGCGGGGTCAAGGCCCTGCAGCACGTCGCCCTGCGCGTCGGCGAGTGGGAGATCGTGGGCATCATCGGGCCCAACGGCGCCGGCAAGACGACGCTGTTCAACTGCATCACCGGCTTCTACACCCCGACCTCCGGCACCGTGCGCTACCGCGGCCGCGACATCAGCCGGCTGCCCGTGCACAAGCGCACTGCCCTCGGCATCGGACGCACGTTCCAGAACGTCGGACTGGTCAAGAACGCCACGGTGCTCGAGAACCTCATCACCGCACAGCACCTGCAGGTCCGCTACGACCCCCTGGCCGGGCTCCTCGGCTCGCCCGGGTCATTCGCCGAGGAGGGCCGGCTCAGCGCGCGTGGTCACCAGATCCTGGAGCTCCTCGACCTCGCCCACGTCACCACGGCCCGGGTCGCCGACCTCCCCTACGGCGTGCTGAAGCGGGTCGAGATCGCGGCGGTGCTGGCCACCGATCCCGACCTGCTGCTGCTCGACGAGCCCGGGTCGGGCATGGGACCCGAGGAGGCCGACGCGCTGGGAGACCTGTTGCTCGACCTGCGCAAGGAGCTCGCCCTGACCATCGTGATGATCGACCACCACGTCCCCCTGGTGACCCGCATCTCCGACTACGTCTACTGCCTCAACTTCGGGCAGGTGCTCGCCGCGGGACCGCCCGACGTGGTGCGCCGCCACCCCGAGGTGGTGCGGGCCTACATGGGCGTCGACGAGACGCCCGAGCCGTCCTCCGACCCGCAGGCGGTGACCCTCTGATGGCGTTGCTCGAGATCGAGGGCCTCGTGGTGGGCTATGACCGCTTCCCGGTGCTGCACGGCATCGACTTCGTCGTGGAGGAGGGCGAGGTCTGCGTCCTGCTGGGCCTCAACGGGGCAGGCAAGACCACGACGGTCGCGACCATCGCCGGGCTGCTGCGACCCACCTCGGGCCAGGTCCGTCTCGACGGACGCTCCCTGGGCAGGCGGCCGCCGTCGACACGGGTCAAGGCCGGCATCTCGCTGTGCCCCGAGGGCCGCCGGGTCTTCCCGCGGCTCACGGTGCAGCAGAACCTACGGCTCGGTGCGTGGTCCCAGCGACGCACGCCCAAGGTCGTGCGCCGTCAGCTCGAGCTGGTGCTCAACTACTTCCCGCGTCTCGACGAGCGCGCCGGCCAGGTCGCCGGCACGCTGTCGGGCGGGGAGCAGCAGATGCTCGCCGTCGGTCGCGCGCTCATGTCGAGCCCGAGGCTGCTGATGATCGACGAGGCGTCGCTGGGACTCTCGCCGACCCTCGCCAAGACCGTGTGGGAGGCCGCGGCGCAGATCGCACGCGACGGCACCACCGTGCTGATGGTCGAGCAGAACGCCGGCGCCCTGCCGTTCGCCGATCGAGCCCTGATCATGGAGAAGGGCACCCTGACCCACGTCGCCACCGGCGACGACATCCGTCGCGTCAACCTGCGCGAGGCATACCTCGGCGCCTAACCCTCTGTAGGGAGCACCACCATGAACAACTTCGGACGCCTCGGCGGCCAGCTCGGGGTCCTGCTGTGCCTGCTCGGCTTCGCCGGGATCTTCCTGGGCTGGAACGGCGCAGCGAGCAGCAACGTCTCCATGGCCCAGTTCCCCTTCCTCATCTCGGGTGGGGTGACCGGCCTCGCGATCGTGGTGGTCGGCGCGGCGATGCTGGTCATCCAGAGCGCCCGCGAGGACAGGGCCCGGCTCGAGGCGGTGCTGGAGCGCATCGCGATCGCCGCCGAGGCGGGCGGCGGGGTGGCCGCACGGCCCTCGGCTGCGGCGGCGGTGCCCGGTGGCGGCACGCTGGTCCTGGCCGGGACGACGTCCTACCACCGGCTCGACTGCCTGCTCGCCGAGGCGCGCGACGAGGCGCGGGTCATCCCGATCGAGGAGGCCTTCCAGGGGCGGATCGAGCCGTGCCGCGTGTGCCGTCCACCCGCGCTGGCCACGCCGGTCACCTGAGCCGGACCCGACGTCCGGCCGGCGTGGTCAGGGCGCGAGCCGCAGGGCGCGCGAGGCCATGTCGACCAGCAATACGTGCATCGCGCCGTCGGGCAGCAGCCCGCTGTGAGGCGTGGAGTTGATCAGCCCGAAGGCGGCGTGAGCCGAGGCGCGGGCGGCATCGCGACCCAGGTCGGGGTCGTACCGGCGCAGCTGGCCCGCCCACAGGTCGACGTAGTCGCGCTGCAGGCGGCGCACCTGCTCGCGGGCGTCGGCGGGAAGCGAGGACCAGTCGCGGTCCTGCACGATGATGAGCGCCTGGTGGTGCAGGGCGAAGTCGACGTGCCAGTCGACCAGGGCGACCACGGCAGTCCGGGCGTCCGGTGCGGCGTCGACGCGCTGCGTGCCGACGGCGAGCAGCCGTTCGCTGATGGAGACCAGCATCTCGGCGAGCACGGCGTCCTTGGAGGGGAAGTGCTTGTAGAGCGCCGGTCCGGAGATCCCACACGCGGCACCGATCTCGACGACCGAGACGCCGTGGAATCCCCGGGCCGCGAAGAGCGATGCGGCGGTGTCGAGGATCTGCTCGCGTCGACTGGTCGCCACTGCCTCGGTCATGCGCCCAGGTTAGCGACCGTTAACGCGTGCGGGGCGGGCAGCAACCGGGGTGGTCGCGGACACCTGGGCCCCGACACGCCGGGAGGAGGAGCCCAGATGTCGGCGACCACCCCGATCACGCTCGAGCGCCTCGTCAGACGCGCTCGGGGATCGGTGAACCGGCCGGGGCGCCGACCGGGGTGAACCGGTTCCCGGGCAGGGCCACCAGGGCGGCGAGCGCGCCGAGCAGGCACAGCGACCCGATCACCAGGCAGCCGGCCGACAACCCGTCGAGGAAGGCGACCTGCATGGCTGCGGTGACGCCGGGGAGCTGGGCGCCGAGGGCGTCGGTCACCCCCACGGAGTCCGCGGCGCCGGCGAGCTGCCCGGGGTCGACGCGGCCGTCGAGCAGCGCGACGAGCTTGTGGGCGTAGATGGACGTCAACAGCGAGCCGACGACCGCGACGCCGAGGGTGCCGCCGAGCTCCCGGGTCGCGTCGTTGACGGCCGATCCGACCCCGGCCCGGGCGGGGGGCAGGACCTGGAGGATCGATTCGGTGGCGGTCGTGGATACCAGGCCGAGCCCGAGGCCCATCAGCACCATCTGCGGCACGATCGACGCGGCGTACGACGAAGCGAGCACCATGTCGGAGATCCACAGGCACGACGAGCCGAGCATGGCCAGCCCGGCCGCGACGACCGC
>JBKKBU010000177.1:0-11610 GCA_046713755.1 Mycobacteriales bacterium | reverse complement strand
AGCGTGGCGCAGCTGCTGCTCGCGACCGTGCTCATGCTGGCCTGGTCCTGGCAGCTCACTGCCGTCACCTACATCTGCTTCCTGCCGCTGTTCTTCGGGGTGCGATGGTTCCAGGCCCACCTGCAGCGCGCCTATCGCCTGGTGCGCGAGCGGGTCGGCGAGCTCCTGGGGGCCATTGCCGAGTCGGTCGTCGGGGCGCCGGTCATCAAGGCCCACGGCGTGGAGGCCCGGACCGCGGAGCGCATCGACGCGGCGGTGGCCCGCACTCAGCAGGCCCAGACGGCAGCCCAGAAGATCGCCGCCACGACGTTCTCCTCGGGGGAGTTCACCGCCGCGGGCGCCACCGGCGCGGTCATCGTCGTCGGCGTCCTGATCGGCGTCGATGGCGGGATCTCGACCGGCCGGCTCGTCGGCTTCCTGTTCCTGGTCACGCTGTTCGTGCAGCCGGTCCAGGTGGCCACGGAGGTGCTCAACGAGGCGCAGAACGCCGTGGCCGGCATGCGTCGCGTCCTCGGGGTGCTCGACACGCCCAGCGATGTCGCCGACCCGGTTGACGGTCGTGACCTGCCGGCCGGGCCGGTCGGGGTCGTCTTCGAGGGCGTTTCCTACGCCTACCCGGGCGGGCCCGTGGTGCTCCATGACGTCTCGCTCGAGATCGCCCCCCGCACCCGGGTGGCGGTCGTCGGCGAGACCGGGAGCGGCAAGACCACGTTCGCCAAGCTGCTGACCCGCCTCATGGATCCGACGACCGGCGCAGTCCAGCTGTCCGGCGTACCGCTCACCGACGTGGCCTTCGGCTCGCTGCGTCGGCGGGTGGTCATGGTGCCGCAGGACGGCTTCCTGTTCGACACGACCGTGGCCGACAACGTCCGTTACGGCCGCTCCGGTGCGACCGACGACGAGATCGCGCTGGCCTTCACCGAGCTCGGGTTGGCGGACTGGGTCGACGCGCTGCCGCGCGGTCTCGCCACCGCGGTAGGTGAGCGCGGCGAGTCCTTGTCGGTGGGTGAGCGCCAGCTGGTCGCGATCGCCAGGGCCTACCTCGCCGATCCCGACCTGCTGGTCCTCGACGAGGCGACCTCGGCCGTCGACCCCGCCACCGAGGTGCGCCTGCAGCGGGCGCTCGACTCGCTGACCCGCGGCCGCACCACGCTGGCCATCGCGCACCGGCTGTCCACTGCGGAGGCGGCAGACGAGGTCATCGTCGTCGATGCCGGGCGGGTTGTGCAGCGCGGGTCGCACCGCGAGCTCGTCGACCAGCCGGGGATCTACCAGCAGCTGCACGCCAGCTGGACGACCCAGTCCCGCTGACGCACCCGCCGCCGGACGCCGGACATCCACCTAGCCGATGTCGGTAGGCCGCGCACGCGTAGGACGGGTCCTCGCAGGCCGAGGTGGATGTCGGATGTCCGCCTGGGAGGATGGGGACATGACCGACCAGGCCGCGGCCGCCGTGCGCCCCACTCAGCTCGACCCGGCCCTCGCGGCCCGCCTCAAGCGCGACCGCGACGGGCTTGTTGTGGCGGTGTGCCAGCAGCACGACACCGGCGAGGTCCTCATGGTCGGGTGGATGGACGACCAGGCGCTGCACCTCACCCTGACGACCGGCCGCTGCACCTACTGGTCCCGCAGTCGGCAGGAGTACTGGGTGAAGGGGGAGACCTCCGGCTCCCAGCAGTGGGTGAAGTCAGTCGCGCTGGACTGCGACGGCGACACCCTGCTGGTGCGCGTCGACCAGGTCGGTGGCGCCTGCCACACCGGTGACCGCACCTGCTTCGACGCCGGGCCGCTGCCCGTGGTGTTCGGCGAGCGGCCGTGAGGCTCGGGGTCACCACCCCAACGCGGGAGGAGTTCGACCGGCTCGACCAGCCACTGGTGCCGGTGGTGCGCCGGCTGCTTGCTGACGGTGAGACACCGGTGGGCGTGTACCGCAAGCTCGCCGGTGATCGGCCCGGCACGTTCCTGCTCGAGTCGGCCGAGCAGGGCCGGCAGTGGTCGCGCTACTCCTTCGTCGGTGTGCGGTGCGCGGGGGTGCTCACCGAGCGAGCCGGTCGCACCCTGTGGCTGGGACCAGATGCCCCCGAGTTGCCCGACGACCCGTTGGAGGCCGTTCGCGTGCTGGCACGGCGGCTGCGCTCGCCGCGCTCCGCCGACCTCCCGCCCCTGACCGGCGGCCTGGTGGGCTACCTCGGTTACGACGTCGTACGCCGCCTCGAGCGACTCCCGTCGACAGCGCCCGACGACCTCGGGATGCCTGAGCTCGCGATGATGCTGGTCACGGACCTGGCCGTGCTCGACCACGCCGACGGCACGGTCGTACTGATCTCCAACGTCCAGCGCGGCGGCTCCTACGACGACGCGGTGGCCCGCCTGGACGCGATGGCGAGCGACCTGGGCAAGCCCTCGCAGTCATCCGTGGCCGTGCTCGACACCACGGCAGTCCCGGTCGTCACCCATCCGGCCGCCGCCGACTACATGGCCGCCGTCGAGCAGGTGCGGGAGCACATCTACGCCGGTGACGCCTTCCAGGTGGTGCTGTCACAGCGCTTCGAGATGACGACCGATGTCGACGCCCTCGACGTCTACCGGGTGCTGCGGGCGTCCAACCCGTCCCCGTACATGTACCTGCTCCGCTTCGCCGGTCACGAGTCGGCGTACGAGGTCGTGGGCAGCTCGCCGGAGGCTCTGGTGACCGTCACGGGCAACCGGGCTGTCGTCCACCCGCCCGCGGGTACCCGGCCCAGGGGGGACACCCCTGAGGAGGACGCGCGGCTCGCCGCGGAGCTGCGCGCCGACCCCAAGGAACGGGCCGAGCACGTGATGCTCGTGGACCTGGCCCGCAACGACCTCGGCAGGGTGTGCGCCCCGGGCAGCGTCGACGTCGTCGACTTCATGCGGGTCGAGCGCTACAGCCACGTCATGCACCTGGTGTCGACGGTGTTCGGCGAGCTGGCTCCCGGCCGGGATGCCCTCGACGTCTTTGACGCCACGTTCCCGGCCGGCACCGTGTCGGGGGCTCCGAAGCCCCGGGCGATGGAGATCATCGAGTCGCTGGAGCCGACCCGCCGCAACCTCTACGCCGGGACGGTGGGCTACCTCGACGCGGCCGGTGACATGGACATGGCCATTGCGATCCGCACCGCCGTGCTCCACCAGGGCAAGGCCTATGTGCAGGCTGGCGCCGGCCTGGTCGCGGACAGCGATCCCGCTGCCGAGCAGGCTGAGTGCGAGAACAAGGCTGCTGCCGTCCTCCGGGCGGTGGCAGTTGCCGCGACCCTGCGCAGCGCGGGGTGACCTACGCCGGCGGCCGTCGGATCGCGCTGCTGCTCGTCGGTGTCGGTGCGGGCCTGCTCCTCGTCTCCGGCCAGCTCGTCTGGACAACGGTGCCGGGCCGGCTGACCCCCTTCGAGCGGGATGTGGACCTACCGGGATCCGTGCTGTTCGAGATCGGTCGCCTCTACGGCCTCGTCGCGCTGCTGCTGCTCGGGGTGCTGCTGCGCTGGCGCGACGGTCGCCAGCGCGTGGCTGCCGTCGGCGTCGCGGTCCTCGGCGTGCTGGCCTTCTCGCAGGCCTTGGACGTGGCGGTCAACCCGGCGCGCGCCGTGCGGCAGTCGGATGACGGGCTGCAACGCCTTGGCCTCGACACGCTGCAGGGCCGAGCCGATGTGCAGGCCTTCGAGAAGCTCGACCTGCCGACCACGGTCTGGCCGTGGGCGTCCGTCCTCGGCACCGTGCTGATCGGAGCGGGTGGCGCGCTCGTGGTGGCGAAGGCCCGCCGCTGGGACGACGGGGCCGCAGCCGAAGGGCCGTCGCCAGGGTGGTGGACGCAGCGGTGAGCCGTCCCGACGCTGGGCGTCGCGAGCTTGTGGTGGCGGTGGCGCTCTGCCTGCTGGGCGCCGTGGTTGTCATCGTCGCCGCCGGCAGGACCTGGGTTGAGCTGCCGGCGGTGCGCGACGCGCTGCTCCCCGGCCGGCGGCGCGACGTGACGGGTAGCGACCTTGCTCCTGGCGTGCGGGCGTTGGGCGTCGTGGGCCTGGCCGGCGTCGTGGCCCTCGCGGCGACCCGCAGCCGCGGCCGGACGCTGGTCGGACTGCTGCTGGCGGTGGTCGGGGGTGGTGTTGGACTGGAGTCGGTGCGGGCAGCCACCGACCTCGAGGGGCGGCTCGCCCGCATGGACCAGGTCCAGGACGTCGTCGGGCCGCTGGCCGTCGAGGGGACCGCGTGGCCGTGGGTGGCGGTCGTCGGTGGTGTGCTGCTGATGCTCGCCGGCCTGCTGGTGGCCGTCCGCGGCCGGCACTGGGCTGGGCTGTCGGCGCGCTACGAGCCACCGATCGTGAACGGCGGGTCGGTGGCGCCGGTCGACCCGTCCGCCGTGGCCCGGTCGGCCCCCGATCGGTCGGACCGCGCGCTGTGGGACGAGCTGGACCGGGGCGGGGATCCCACCCAGCGCTGACGCCCCGGCCTACCCCGGGAAGCCGGTGAGGTGACCGCACCCGTACGCTCGACGTGGCGGCCGAGCGGCAGTCGAAAGCGGACAAGGAGGACCCTCCGGTGAGCGTGCTCGACGACATCCTCGTCGGCGTGCGGGAGGACCTAGCCGTGCGGCAGGAGCAGACGCCGCTGGAGCGCCTCAAGGAGCTGGCTGCCGCACTCGCCCCTGCCAAGGACGGGGCGGCCGCCCTCAGGCAGCCGGGGGTCGCGGTCATCGCCGAGGTCAAGCGCAGCAGCCCCTCCAAAGGTGCCCTCGCGGCGATCGCCGACCCCGCCGGACTCGCCGAGGACTACGAGGCCGGTGGTGCGAGTGTCATCTCCGTCCTCACCGAGCAGCGCCGCTTCGGTGGGAGTCTCGCCGATCTCGATGCCGTCCGCGCTCGGGTCGACGTCCCGGTGCTGCGCAAGGACTTCGTGGTCTCCAGCTATCAGGTGTGGGAGGCCAGGGCACACGGAGCAGACCTCGTCCTGCTCATCGTGGCGGCCCTGGACCAGAACGCTCTCGTGTCGCTCGTCGAGCGCACCGAGTCACTCGGCATGACTGCGCTGGTCGAGGTGCACGACGAGGAGGAGCTCACGCGGGCCCTCGATGCCGGCGCCCGTGTCGTCGGAGTCAACGCCCGCGACCTGCGGACCCTCGAGGTCGACCGCGAGGTCTTCGGCCGGCTGGCGCCACGCATGCCCGACAGCGTCGTGAAGATCGCGGAGTCCGGTGTCCGTGGGCCGCACGACCTCCTGCACTACGCCGCCGCCGGCGCCGACGCGGTGCTGGTCGGCGAAGGCGTCGTCACCGGGGGTGATCCCCGCAAGGCCGTGGCTGCGCTCGTCACGGCCGGCTCGCACCCCTCGGCCCGCCACGGCGGCCGCGCGTGACGTCGTTCCGCGCACCCGGCACGCCCTCGGAGCTGCCCGATGCATCGGGTCACTTCGGCCCCTTCGGCGGCCGGTTCGTCCCGGAGGCGCTCATCGCGGCGCTCGACCAGCTCGCCGAGCAGCACGAATCAGCCAAGCGTGACAAGGACTTCTGCGCAGAGCTCGACCGCCTGCTGACGACCTACGCCGGTCGTCCGACGCCACTGACCCACGCCCGCAGGCTGGGGGAGGAGCTCGGCGGCGCCACGATCCTGCTCAAGCGCGAGGACCTGGCCCACACCGGCTCGCACAAGATCAACAACGTGCTCGGCCAGGCCCTGCTCACCCAGCGGATGGGCAAGCGGCGCGTCATCGCCGAGACGGGCGCCGGTCAGCACGGCGTCGCGACGGCAACGGCTGCGGCGCTGTTCGGCTTTGACTGCACCGTCTACATGGGCGAGGAGGACACCCGCAGGCAGGCGCTCAACGTCGCGCGGATGCGACTGCTCGGCGCCGAGGTCATCCCCGTCACCACTGGCACCCGGACCCTCAAGGACGCGACCAACGAGGCCTTCCGCGACTGGGTCGCCAACGTCGAGACGACCCACTACTGCATCGGCTCCGTGGTCGGCCCGCATCCCTTCCCGGCGATGGTCCGCGACTTCCAGCGCATCATCGGGGTGGAGGCCCGCCAGCAGTGCCTCGATCTCGTCGGCCGGCTGCCCGACGCCGCGGTCGCCTGCGTGGGTGGTGGCTCCAACGCCATGGGTCTGTTCCACGCCTTCATCCCGGATGAGGCGGTCGCCCTAATCGGCTGCGAGGCCGGCGGTGACGGCGTCGAGACCGGCCGCCATGCCGCGCCGTTGACGGCCGGCAGTCCCGGTGTCCTGCACGGCGCGCGGTCCTACCTGATGCAGGACGACGACGGGCAGACCCTCGATACCCACTCGATCAGTGCCGGCCTCGACTACCCCGGCGTGGGGCCGGAGCACTCGTGGCTACGCGACGCCGGCCGGGCCAGCTACCGCGGCGTCTCGGACAGCGACGCCATGGCTGCGCTCGACCTGCTCGCCAAGCGCGAGGGCATCCTGTGCGCGATCGAGACCGCTCACGCCTTCGCCGGTGCCTTTGACTGGGTCCGCTCGCACGACCGGGCTGCCGAGGACTTGGTCGTCGTCATCAACCTCAGCGGTCGGGGCGACAAGGACGTCGACACCGCTGCGCGCTGGTTCGGCCTCCTCGGATGAGCGGGCTCGACGAGCTGTTCGTCCGGTGCCGCGCTGAGGGTCGCGCGGCGCTGATCGGCTACCTGCCCGTGGGCTACCCGTCGTACGACGAGTCGGTGGCTGCCATGACGGCCATGGTCGCTGCCGGAGTCGATGCCGTCGAGGTCGGCATCCCCTACACCGACCCCGGCATGGACGGACCGGTCATCCAGGTGGCCGTCGACGCTGCCCTGCGCGGCGGGGTCCGCGTCAAGGACGCCTTCCGAGCCGTCGAGGCGGTCGCTGCCAGTGGCGGGGTCCCACTCGTGATGGGCTACTGGAACCCCATCGAGAAGTACGGCCCGGCGCGGTTCGCCGCCGACCTTCGGACCGCGGGCGCTGCCGGCGCCATCACGCCGGACCTCATCCCTGAGGAGGCGGCGCCCTGGATCGCGGCGGCCCGTGAGGTCGATCTCGACCCGGTGTTCCTCGTCGCGCCGTCGTCGTCCGACGAGCGGATCGGCGTCGTGGTGCGCACCAACCGCGGCTTCGTCTACGCCGCCTCGACCATGGGGGTGACGGGGGAGCGGGCAGCGACCTCGAACCGGGCCGTCGAGCTGGTGGCCCGGGTCCGCGCTCAGACCGACCTCCCGGTGTGCGTGGGCCTGGGGGTGAGCAACGGCGAGCAGGCAGCGGAGGTCGCGAGCTACGCCGACGGTGTCATCGTTGGCTCCGCGCTGGTGCGCGCGCTGCGCGACGGCGGGGTGGCCGCCGTCCATGCCCTGGCGACCGAGCTCGCCGCCGGTGTCCGCCACCACTGACCCCGCGGCCGGGTGCGACCTAGGGTGTGCGTCCTAGGGTGAGGGTGTGATGCTGGCCTACCTCCCTAGCCCCTCCAAGGGAGTCGTCTACCTCGGGCCGTTCCCGCTGCGGGCCTATGCGCTGTTCATCATCGCCGGTGTCATCGCGGCTGTGGTGATCGGCGACCGTCGCTGGGTGGCTCGCGGCGGCCAGAAGGGCGCGGTCGCCGACCTGGCCGGCATCGCCGTTCCCTTCGGTCTGCTGGGCGCCCGGCTCTACCACGTCGTGACGAGCCCGGCGAAGTACGTCGATGACCCCGTGGCGATCCTGCGCGTGTGGGAGGGCGGCCTCGGTGTGCCCGGTGGCATCGCGGTCGGCTTCCTCGCGGCCTACGTGGTGTGCCGCCGACGTGGCTACCGCCCCGGCGCGATGGCCGATGCCTGCGCCCCCGGGGTCCCCGTGGCACAGGCGATCGGGAGGTTCGGCAACTACTTCAACCAGGAGCTGTTCGGCCGGCCGACCACCCTGCCGTGGGGGCTGAAGATCGACCCCGACAACCCGGACGCGGTCGCGGGGGCCGAGGCCTATCACCCGACGTTCCTCTACGAGTCGCTGTGGTGCATCGGGATCGCCCTCGTGGTGATCTGGGCCGACCGGCGCTGGCGGCTCGGCGGGGGACGCGCCTTCGCGCTCTACGCCGGTCTCTACGCGATCGGTCGGGGTTGGATCGAGGCGCTCCGCATCGACGACGCCCAGACCTTCCTCGGGCTCCGGCTCAACGACTACGTCATGGCAGTCGTGCTTGTCGGCGCCGTCACGTTCCTCATCGTCAGGCGTCGGGTTGCCCGCGAGCTGGTGGTTCAGGTCGCGGCCGAGCCCACTACAGCCGTACCGTCGGGGTCGTGAGCAAAACCAGCGAGATCCATCACGACCATCGAGATGTCACGGGCGGCTGGTTGCGGCCGGCCGTGTTCGGCGTCACCGACGGCCTGGTCAGCAACACCGCACTCATCGCCGGGGTGGCGGCCGGCGGGGTCGGACCGCGGGCTCTCGTGCTGACCGGATTCGCGGGACTGGCTGCCGGGGCGTTCTCGATGGCGACAGGGGAGTACACCAGCGTCGCGTCCCAGTCCGAGCTGGCCATGGCCGAGATCGAGATCGAGAAGGCCGAGATCGCCCGCGTCCCGCACGCCGAGGAGGCCGAGCTCGCCGGCATCTACCGCAACCGTGGCGTTGATGCCGCGACGGCCAAGGAAGTCGCTCGTCAGCTCTCGGCCGACCCGGAGACAGCGTGGCGGGTGCATGCCCGCGAGGAGCTCGGCATCGACCCGGATGATCTGCCCTCGCCCTGGGTCGCGGCTGGCACCAGCTTCGGTGCCTTCGCCGTCGGTGCCATGGTTCCGGTGCTGCCGTTCCTGCTCGGCACGGAGTCCCTGCTGCTGACCGTGCTGCTCGCCGGCCTCGCGCTGTTCTTGGCGGGTGTCCTGGTGAGCCGATTCACCGACCGCACCGCGCTCTACACCGGCAGCCGGCAGCTGCTGCTGGGCGCCGCCGCAACCGCCTTGACCTACGGGATCGGCAGTGCCGTTGGCGCCGGCGTCTGAGGGGTGCTCGCGCCGGGAACCGCGGCCGGCAAGCGCACCTCGACGGTGATCCATCCGTCCACACTGCGGACGGCGACCTGGCCGCCGTGGACCTCGACGAGCCGGCGTACGACGTAGAGGCCCATCCCCAGTCCTTCCCGGTCCCGGGTGGGGCCGCTGACCGCCTGGGTGAAGGGCTCGAACAGCCTCCCGGTGGCATCGGGGTCCAGCGTCGTACCTTCGTTGCTCACCGTGATCCAGACCTCAGTGTCCTCCTGCCCGGCTGCGACCAGCGGCACGGATCGGCTGGCACCGTGCTGCTGGGCGTTGTCGACGAGGTTGGCCAGAACCTGGTGCATGGCCTGCGGATCCATGCGTGCCCGGGTCCCTGGCTCGACGAGGACCGAGACCGGGTTGGCGGCCCGCCCGGCGAGCGCGACCACCTCGGCGGTGACGGCTCCGACGTCGGCCTCCGCATGCGGGTCAGGTGCCGTCGCGGCGGCCGCGGTGAGCATGTTCTCCAGGAGCCGGGACAGCCGCTCCTCCTGTTCCACCACGGCGTGGAGCAGCTGGGCCCGGGCATCCGGCCCCAGCCGCTCGCCGCGCTTGAGCAGCGTGAGCGCCGAGCCACGGATGCCAGTGAGCGGGGTCCGGAACTCGTGGGAGACCGTGGCGATGAGGTCGGCCCGGATCCGGTCCGCTTCGTCCATCCGCGCCTGGACCTCGCGCTCGCCGTCGTCCAGGTGGTCGGCCATCCACTGCGCGGCGTCACGGGCGAGCTCGTCCGAACGCCAGAACAGCAGCAGCACCCCGGTGCCGGCGAGGGCAAAGGCGAGATGAACCGCCACCCATCCCCACTCGTTGCCCGCATGGCCGTAGTCGGCGAGGTCACCCAGGACGACGACGAGGACCTGCTGCAGCGCGAGGTAGCCGATGGCCAGGCCGTAGACGACCCAGTCCTGGTAGAGGGCGACCGCGGCGATGGCGAGGAAGTAGTGCAGGTGGAGCTCAGCTCCGTGGTGCAGGAGATGAACGAGTACGCCGGATGCGCTGAGCAGCCCGAGCCCGACGGCAGCGGCCCGCACTCGCCGGGGGAGCGGGGCGAGCGCCATGGCGAGGAGGCCGGCCAACACCGCGGCGCCGGCGATGCCGTGGAAGCGGCCACGACCGGTGAGAGCGGCGGCGAGCAGCACCCCGGGCACGTGCAGCCCCAGCAGCCAGCACAGGACCCGGTGTCTCCACGCGAACTCCGGCGTCGTCAGGGCTCGCCCGCGGGGGAGCCAGCTGGCGTAACGGGTCACGCCGCCAGTCTGCTGCGGTCGGCCCAACCGCCGCTATGGCCCGAAAGGGCCAGTTTACGGAGCAAGTACGCCAAACGGGTGGCGGAACTGCGCAGTCCGGGGCGTCCCGTCGTGTAACGTCACCGTCATCTGCGCAGGGCCAGCGACGTCCCGGGTGAGCAGCACAGCACCACAGCTTCGACCCCCCATTGGCGGGGGGCTCGATCACCCGATGGAAGGCTCGCCTGATGACGTCCCGACCCGCTCCCCAGGGGCTCTACGACCCGGTTCACGAGCATGACGCCTGCGGCGTCGCTTTTGTCGTGGACGTCGCCGGCCGGGCGAGCCACGACATCGTCGAGCAGGGTCTCACCGCGCTCACCAACATGGAGCACCGCGGCGCATCGGGCGCCGAGCCGGACAGCGGTGACGGCGCCGGGATCCTGGTCCAGGTGCCTGACGCCTTCCTGCGCACGGTGGTGGCCGACCTGCCACCGGCCGGCCACTACGCCGTCGGCACCGCCTTCTTCCCGACCGACACCGCCGAGACGGCGGCAGCCATCGCGGCCATCGACGGGATCGCCGCCGAGGAGGGCCTGCGCACCGTGGCGTGGCGCGATCTGCCGGTCGACCCCACCGGAGCGGCCATCGGCGCCACGGCGTTGTCCGTCGCACCGGTCTTCCGGCAGCTGATCCTGGCCGCCGCTGACCCGGCGATGACCCCCTACGCGCTCGAACGCCGCGCCTACGTCACCCGCAAGCGCGCGGAGCACGAGACCGGCACCTACTTCGCCTCGCTGTCGGCCCGCACCCTCGTCTACAAGGGCATGCTCACCACCGGTCAGCTGCGGACGTTCTTCCCGGACCTGTCCGACCCGACATTCGTCAGTGCGCTCGCACTGGTCCACTCGCGGTTCTCGACCAACACCTTCCCGAGCTGGCCGCTCGCGCACCCCTACCGCTACATCGCGCACAACGGCGAGATCAACACCGTGCGGGGCAACCGCAACTGGATGCGGGCTCGTGAGGCGCTGCTGCGTGGGCCGGACGAGCTGCCCGACGACCTGTCGCGGTTGTTCCCGATCTGCACGCCGGGGGCCTCGGACTCCGCCACCTTCGACGAGGTCCTCGAGCTGCTGCACATGGCGGGCCGGTCCCTGCCGCACGCGGTGCTCATGATGGTGCCCGAGGCGTGGGAGAACGCCCGCGACATGGACCCGGCCAAGCGGGCCTTCTACGAGTTTCACTCCGCCCTCATGGAGCCGTGGGATGGCCCGGCCTGCGTCACCTTCACCGACGGCACCCTCATCGGCGCGGTCCTCGACCGCAACGGCCTGCGGCCGTCGCGCTGGTGGCAGACCGCCGACGGCCGGGTGGTGCTCTCCAGCGAGGTCGGCG
>JBKKBU010000176.1:0-3095 GCA_046713755.1 Mycobacteriales bacterium | reverse complement strand
TCGAGGCCCGGGAAGTCGAAGAAGGCCAGCAGGTTCTGGTTGCCGATGTCGAAGAAGAAGTGCGACGAGCCGGGGTAGTCGCGGTTGTCGATGAGCTCGGTCAGGGGGAACTCGAGCACCTCTTGGTAGAAGCGGATGGTCCGCTCCACGTCACTGCTGATGAGAGCGGTGTGGTGCAGCCCGCGGGCTGCCGACGCCGGCCGCTCGGCAGCTGGCCGGAGGTAGCGGGTGATGAGCTGCTCGCGATCGGTCATGAGGACACGCTCGCATGCATCTCCCAGATGAGCACCTCTGCCGCCTCGGTCGCGGTCAGGCGCTGGCCGCCGGTGGCCGTGAGCCGCACCGCGTCGCCGGCCGCGAGCGCCCCGGCGCCTTCCAAGGTCACCGCGCCCCGGGCCACGAACACATGCAGGTACGCCGCCTCCGGCACCGTCACCGACTGTCCCGGGTCCAGGCGGGCGGCGTGCAGGGCGGCGTCGCGGTTGCGGATCCGGATGGCGGCCTCGCCGGCGTGCTTGGCCATCCCGGAGGCCACCGGCACCAACCCGCCCGCAAGCAGGTCGGCGGCGATCTCGAGCTGCTCGTAGCCAGGGTCGAGCCCGTGGTCGTCCGGGGCCACCCACATCTGCACGAAGTGCACCGGCTCCTCATGTCGCTCGCCGTCGAGCCGCCACGAGTCGTTCTTCTCCGAGTGCTGGATGCCGCGACCGGCGCTCATCCGCTGGGCGAGGCCGGGGTAGATGACGCCGTGGTGCCCGGTCGAGTCCTGATGGACCAGCGACCCCTGCAGCACCCACGTCACGATCTCCATGTCCCGGTGCGGGTGCGTCTCGAAGCCCGCGCCGGCCCGCACGACGTCGTCGTTGTTGACCATCAGCAGGCCGTGGTGGGTGTTGCCCGCCTCGTAGTGCCGCCCGAAGGAGAAGGAGTGCTTCGAGTCGAGCCAGTCGATCCGCGTCGCGAAGCGGTCCGCGGCCCGGCGGACGTCGATCTGGGCGGTCTGCATGACGGCCACAACACTCCACGGGCCGTCGCGCTTCCGATCCTTGGACTACTCCCCCAGCAGGGCACCGGCGGCGGCGACCAGGCGGGTTCGGAGCCCGGCTCCCTCACCGGCAAAACCGCGTTGTGCGGCGACGTACTCCGCCCTGCCCTGCTCGGTCTCGATCGGCACCGCAGCGAGCCCGAGCGAGCTGACGTCGTACGGCGAGGCCCGCATGTCGAGGACCCGCACCCGGCGGGCGAGTTCGAAGCAGTCCGCGACCAGCTCGGCCGGCACCCAGGGCGACAGCTGATTCGCCCACTTGTAGAGGTCCATGGTGGCGTGCAGACAGCCGCCCTGCTCGTCGTCGCTCTGCCCTTCGCGAGTCAGTTGGTTGACGTTGAGGGGTCGCGCCGATGGCGTGAAGAACCGGAACGCGTCGAAGTGCGTGCACTGCAGGGGCCGTGACTCGACGACCGCCGCCGTGCCGGCCGCGCCGAGGCGGAGCGGCAGCTGGGCATGGCGCACTTGATCCGGCTCCTGGCGGTAGACCATCGCCCACTCGTGCAGACCAAAGCAGCCGAAGCGAGCAGGGCGGGACGCCGTCCGCTCGAGCAGGTCGATCGTCCGACGGGCCCGCTCGACGACCTTCTCCGGTACGCCGCCAAGCACCGCGCCGCCCGGGACCGCCTCCCAGGGCGGCTCCGCGGGCCAGGCCTCCAGGACGACGCCGACCCCCGGGCTCCAGCGGCGCAGCCGGCTCGGCCGGTGGGAGTAGTAGGTGAACAGGAAGTCTTCGACCGGGTGAGACTGGTGACGTCCCGCGCGTTCCAGCACCGGACCGGTCCAGACCTCGACCCGCGCCTGGTGCGCGGCCCGGCGGGCCGTCCAGGTCGCCTCGTCGAGCCGCATCACGCGTCCAGGCTAGGCCGACCCCTGCGATGCTCCGTGGGTGAGCGACATCGAGGACCGGGCCCGACCGAGCGATCGGGAGTGGGTGATCGAAGCCGTGCGCCGGATCGAGGCCGACGCCGACCGCAGCGCCGACACGCACCTGCACCTGTTGCCGCTGCCACCCGACTGGGACATCGACGTCTACCTCAAGGACGAGTCGTCGCACCCGACCGGCTCGCTCAAGCACCGACTGGCCCGCTCGCTCGTGCTCTACGGCCTGGTCAACGGCTGGATCGGTCCGGGCACCACCCTGGTCGAGGCCTCGTCGGGGTCCACCGCGGTGAGCGAGGCTCACTTCGCGCGGCTGCTCGGGCTGCCCTTCATCGCCGTACTCCCCCGTGCCACGTCTCGCGAAAAGGTGCAGCTCATCGAGTTCGCCGGTGGCAGCTGCCGCTTCGTCGATGACCCCACAACCTTGTACGACGTCGCTGCGGCAGTCGCCCGCGAGGTCGACGGCCACTACCTCGACCAGTTCACCTACGCCGAGCGAGCCACCGACTGGCGTGGCAACAACAACATCGCCGAGAGCGTCTTCGAGCAGCTGCGGTCAGAGCGGCACCCGGTGCCGACATGGGTCGTCGTCGGGGCCGGGACCGGCGGGACCTCCGCGACCTTCGGGCGGTTCGTGCGCTACCGACGACTGCCGACCCAGATCTGCGTGGTGGACCCGGAGGGATCGGCGTTCTTCGACGGCTGGTCGTCCGGGAACGCCGCAGCGGTCGGCATCGGCTCCCGGATCGAGGGCATCGGCCGGGCCCGGATGGAGGCGTCGTTCGTGCCCGAGGCGGTGGACCGGATGCTGCGGATCCCCGATGCGGCGTCGGTCGCGGCCGCTCGCTGGCTGCGGGAGCGCACCGGCTGGTCGGCCGGCGGCAGCACCGGCACCAATCTCGTCGGAGCCCTGCACCTCGTCGACGAGATGCGCCGGACCGCCACTCCCGGCAGCGTCGTCACGCTGTTGTGCGACCGCGGGGACCGCTACCTCGACACCGTCCACGACGACGGCTGGGTCGCGGCCCAGGGCATGGAGCTCGCCCCGTGGCAGGAGTGGATCGCTGCGCGCACCTGACGTCGGAGGCCCTGGCTTGTTACCGGCAAGTACGTGGACGTCCACGTAAACTCGGCGACATGAACCCCGACAGCTTCACCCTGTCCGACG
>JBKKBU010000175.1:0-2592 GCA_046713755.1 Mycobacteriales bacterium | reverse complement strand
GCGACGTAGTCGCCGAGGAACGGCAGCCCGCGCAGCCCCGCAACGCTCGAGACCACGACGACGGCTCCGCCGCGGCCTTGCTCGATCAAGACGGGGACGGTGGCCTTGAGGGTGTGGAACGTCCCGTCGAGGTTGACCCCGATCACCTCGCGCCACTGCTCGAGGCTGATGTCCACGAACCGCGAACCCACGCAGATGCCGGCGTTGGCGATGACGACATCGATACCGCCGAGGGCCTCGACGGTCGCGGCTACCGCGGCCTCCACACCACTGAAGTCGCGGGTGTCCACGACGAAGGGCACCGCCGTGCGGCCCTCGGCCTCGACCAGCGCGACCGTCTCCATGAGGTCGGCCTCGGTCGGTCCGTCGTAGCCCGTCGAGGCGAAGGACCGGCAGATGTCGAGCACCGCGACGTCGGCGCCTTCCTGAGCCAGCCGGACGGCATGCGCCCGCCCCTGCCCCCGAGCCGCCCCCGTGATGAAGGCGGTCTTGCCCACGTAGCGCTGCGGCATCGTCGTCACAGCCAGAACGATAACGCGTTCTAGTTGGGCAAGGACAAGATCGCGTAGAGCGGGAGGATTCGGGCACGTCGCCGTCGAAGCACGTGTGCAACACATCCAGCGGAGGTCCCCCGTGCGCCCGTCCCTGCTCCTGCCCCTCGCCCTGCTGGGCGCCGCTCTCGCCGTACCCAGCCCCTCGCACGCCGCACCGCTGGCCTTCGAGACGATCCCGCTGAAGTTCCAGGTCAAGGTCGGTCCGAGCGACGGCGTCACCTGCACCGTCGTCGGCGACCTGCGGATCCCGGCCGGAGTCACGGCGTCCAACCCGGCGCCCGGCGCGGTCCTGTCGACCAACGGCTTCGGCGGCAACAAGAGCGGCGCCGGCCCCAACGGCAATGGCTCCTACGCCGCGCGCTTCGCTGAGGAGGGCTACGTCACGCTGTCGTACTCCGGTCTCGGTTTTGGCGGCAGTGGCTGCAACATCTACGTCGACGACCCCGCGTACGACGGCAAGGCCGGCTCCCAGCTCGTGCAGTTCCTCGGCGGTCGGCCCGGACTCGCGACCAAGGACGGCCAGCCCTTCGACATCGCTGGTCTGGTCCGCAAGGACGCCAAAGGCTCGGACGGCCAGGCCCACCAGTTCGACCCTCGGGTGGCGATGATCGGTGGCAGCTACGGCGGGCAGATCCAGTTCGCGATCGCCAGTGTCGATCCGCGGCTGGACGCGATCGCGCCGGTCTACACGTGGAACGACCTGGGCTACTCGCTCGCTCCCAACAACGCCCTGACCGGTCCACGGGTGATCGGCGACGTCCCGGGAGTGTGGAAGCTCGCCTGGCAGTCGCTGTTCTTCGGTCTCGGGGTGGCGGCTCCGGTCACCGGCAGCACCCCTCCTTTCGAGGACCCGACGCTCTGCGGTGGCTACCCGGCGTGGGTCTGCCAGGCCTACATCGAGCAGTTCACCCTGGGCTATCCCTCGGCGGCGACCATCGGTCACGTCAAGGAGGTCTCGACGGGCTACTACATCAACAAGATCAAGATCCCGGTGCTGCTGTCCCAGGGTCAGAAGGACTCGCTGTTCAACATCCACGAGGCGGTCGCGACCTACGACCAGCTCAAGGCGCAGGGCAACGAGGTCCGGATGCTGTGGCAGTCGTGGGGGCACACGGCGGGCACCCCGGTTGCGGGCGAGCTGAACACCGGCACCCTCGAGCCCGGCACCGCGGATCTGCGTGACACCTACCAGGGCCGGGTCTACCTCGACTGGATGGCCCACTGGCTCAAGGACGCACCGACCGACCTGGGACCCGCGGTCCGTTACTTCCGCGACTACGCGTACACCGCCCCGGCGGACGCCGCAGACAAGAAGGCGGCCCTGGCGGCCGCCACAGCGGCGTACGCCGGCGCTGCGGCGTACCCCGTTGGCACGACGACGACCATGCGCTTCTCCGCTGGCTCCAAGCTGGTCGGCGCGACGGAGCCGATCGAGACCGGCAGCGCGCGGTTCACTGCCACCGGTGCCGTCGGCCCGGCCGAGGGCGAGCTCGCCACCGCCGGGATCCAGGGGCCGGTTCCGGACCCGCCGGGGACAGCGGCCGCCTGGACGAGCGCTGCGGTCACTGCCCCGCTCGATGTCGCGGGAATCCCGGAGCTCACGGTCCACCTGACGGCACCGCAGATCGCCGCGGCGCAGTCAGCGCAGCCACAGGGCAAGCTGATGCTGTTCGCCCGCCTGTACGACGTGAACCCGGCCGGCGCGGCCACCCTCGTCAGCGACCAGGTCAGTGCGGTCCGGGTCCCCGACGTCACCAAGCCGGTCAACATCACCCTGCCCGGCATCGTGCACCGCTTCCCCGCGGGCCACAGCCTGCGGGTCGTGCTCGCCGCGTCCGACGGGACGTACAAGGGCGTCGGTCTCGGCGGTCCGGTGACGATCACCGACTCGACCGAGACGCCCAACGTGCTGCGGATCCCGATGGCGCGCGCCCAGGCCGCGGCCCCGCCGGTGGTCGTGCCGCCGGCAGCCCCGCCGGTGACCGCGCCTCCCACCGGCGGCTCGCTCCCGACGACCGGTCTCGGCGCGGGAGCCGCG
>JBKKBU010000174.1:0-3398 GCA_046713755.1 Mycobacteriales bacterium | reverse complement strand
CGCCGAGTCGCTCGAGCGCGCCGCCCGCCACGAGCGGGCCGCCCGCGAGCGTCTCGTCGAGCTGCGCGACCAGCGTGCCCGTGGCGCCGTCGTCGCTGCTGACGTGGCCCGGGGTGCGCAGGAGGCGCTGGCCCGGATCGGTGGGTCGCTGCGGGCCGCGGCCGTCGAGCGCGAAGCCGCCCAGGCCGCCCGCACCATCACCGAGGGGGAGCAGCTCGCCCTGCGGGCGCGTAGTCGGGAGCTGGCCGTCGAGCTCGACCGCCTCACCGATGTCGTGCACCGAGATGAGGTGGCCCGCGCCGAGCAGCGGATGCGGATCGAGACCCTGGAGGCGCGGGCAGTCGAGGAGTGGGCCGTCCCCCTCGACCAGCTGCAGGCGGAATACGGTCCCGACATCGCCGTCCTGACGTTCCTCGAGGACGGCAGCCCGGGCGAGCCGATGCCGTATGAGCGGGCGGCGCAGGAGAAGCGGGCCGGCAGCGCCGAGCGAGCCCTGGCGCTGCTCGGTCGGGTCAACCCGTTGGCTCTCGAGGAGTTCACTGCGCTCGAGGAGCGGGCGGCGTTCCTCGGCACCCAGCTCGAGGACCTCAAGGCGACCCGTCGCGATCTGCTGACGGTCGTGCGCGACGTCGACGAGCGCATCCATGACGTCTTCCGCAGTGCCTACGAGGACACCGCCCGCGAGTTCGTCCACGTCTTCGCGACGCTCTTCCCGGGCGGTGAGGGCAAGCTCGTCCTGACCGATCCCGACGACCTGCTCACCACCGGCATCGAGGTGATGGCCAGGCCGGCCGGCAAGAAGGTCTCCCGGCTGTCGCTGCTGTCCGGTGGGGAGCGTTCCCTCACCGCCATCGCCCTGCTGGTCGCCATCTTCCGGGCCCGCCCCTCGCCCTTCTACGTGCTGGACGAGGTCGAGGCGGCCCTCGACGACCGCAACCTGGGCCGGTTGCTCGAGGCTCTCGAGGGACTGCGGGAGTCCTCCCAGCTCATTGTCATCACCCATCAGAAGCGCACCATGGAGATCGCGGATGCGCTCTATGGCGTGACGATGCGGGGCGATGGCGTGTCGACGGTGGTCTCGCAGCGGTTGCGCGAGCGCGAGTCGGCCTGAGCGGGAGTAGACGTGGAACGTGAGACGGGACGACTGGCGGAGCTGACGGGGGCAGTGCTGCCTGCGCTCGAGGCCTTCCTGGCGGGTGAGCACCCGCCGCTCGAGCACCGGGATGACCCACCGGGCGCCTGGCGCGAGGTGCTCGCCGGCTCCCTGCCCGAGAAGGGGCTCCCCGCGGACGACGTCGTCCGGCTGCTCGCCGATGTCGTCGTACCGCACGGCTCGCCCATGTCCGACCACGGCTTCCTGGGCTTCATCACCGCGCCCGGCACGACCGTGCCCACCGTCGCCTCGCTCGTGCAGTCGGTCGTGGCCAACCAGCGCTACATGGACAGCAGCGGCAACGTGCTCGAGCACCTCGCCCTGCGCTGGACCGCCGACCTGCTCGGGCTTCCGGATCACGGCGACGGCGTCATCAGCTCCGACGGCTCGGCCGCGATGCTGGTCGCCCTCGGCGCGGCCCGGCAGAGCGCCTTCGAGATGCGCGGGGTCGACGTGGCCGCCCACGGTCTCCCGTCAGGTGCCGAGCCGGTCCTCTACGCCAGCGCCGAGGCCCACCACTGCGTGTTGAAGTCGGCGGCCGTGCTGGGACTCGGCCGCCACGCGGTGCGCCTCATCGACGTGGACGCCCGGGTCCGGATGCGCTCCGACCGCCTCGCCGAGCTGCTCCGCGACGACCTGGCCGCCGGCCGGGTCCCGGTGGCCGTCGTGGCGACGACCGGGACCACCGCCACTGGCTCGATCGACCCGGTCGGCGAGATCGCGGCGCTGTGTGCGGAGCATGGGGTCTGGCTGCACGTCGACGGGGCCTACGGCGCGTGGGCAGTCCTCGACGACCGGGTGGCGCCGGCCTTCCGCGGCTGGGAGGCGGCCGACTCGGTGCTCGTCGACGCCCACAAGTGGCTCGGGACGCCGATCGGCGCCGGCCTGCTGCTGGTCCGCGACCCAGCGCTGCTGGAGCGGGCCTTCACGGGTGAGCCGAGCTCCTACCTGCAGGACGCCGAGCACGACGACCGCTCCTTCTACGGCGCCCTCGGCACTCGCTTCGACGAGCGCGGGCTCGAGCTGTCGGCGCCGGCCCGCGGGGTCATGGTGTGGGCAGCGCTGCTCGAGCTCGGCCGCGACGGGCTGGTCGACGTGATCCGCACCGACATCGACCGGGCCCGTCGCCTCGCCGACCTCGTGCGCGACCACGACGCGCTTGAGCTGCTCGTCGAGCCGGACCTCTCGGTCGTCTGCTTCCGCTACACCGGTGGCGTCCCGGCCGGTCGGTTGGACGCACTCAACGCCCGCCTGCTCGAGCGGCTGCGCCGGGAGACGCCCTACGCGCCCTCACCCGCTCGTCCGCACGGTGCCTTCGCGCTCCGCCCGGTCTTCCTCAACGCGCGCACCCGCGACGACGACGTCGATGGCTTGGTGCGGGAGGTGCTCCGACTGGGCCACGAGCTCGCCGCCGGCTGACGCAGTCGGCTCCGGACGGCCGTCCCCGAACTCGGTGCGCCTGCTGCCGGGCGCGGCTGACGGGGTGCACCGAGTCCGGGCTTTGGTAGACCTGTTGGCGTGATCGAGGTCCTGCTGCTGGTCGTTGCTGTCCTGGTCGTCTCGGTCGTCGCGGTGGTTGCGCTCGTCGGCATCCGCGGGACGAAGGCCTTGCCGCCGCCGCGCCCGGGCGTCGACTACGCGCCCGGGATGGGCGATGACGCCGAGATCCCGCGCGACACCCCGAAGCGGGCGGTCGAGACCGTCCCGCTGCCGGCGCCGGACGCGCCCGCCGAAGCGCCGCCGCTCGAGCCTGCGCTTGACGTCCCGGAGCCGACCGGCGGCCGGTTGTCTCGGCTGCGTGGTCGCCTCGCCCGGAGCCAGTCCACCCTTGGTCGTGGGCTGTTCACGCTGCTGAGCCGCGACACCCTCGACGAGGACACCTGGCAGGAGGTCGAGGACACCCTCCTGACCGCCGACATGGGCGTCGCGGCCACCACCGACCTGGTCGCCCGGCTGCGCACCCGGGTGCGGGTCGACGGCGTGCGCACCGTCGCCGACCTGCGGCCGCTGCTGCGCGAGGAGCTCGTACGCGCCATCGGCGCCGACGTCGACCGGACCCTGCGGACCATGCCCCACGAGGACGGCGTGCCCGCTGTCGTGCTCGTGGTCGGCGTCAACGGCACCGGCAAGACCACCACCTGCGGCAAGCTCGCCCGGGTCCTGGTCGCCGACGGGCGCTCGGTCGTGCTCGGCGCCGCCGCCACCGTCCGGGCGGCGGCCCCCGCCCAGCGGGCGCCCGGGGGCG
>JBKKBU010000173.1:0-3633 GCA_046713755.1 Mycobacteriales bacterium | reverse complement strand
GTCCCGGCAGTCGCAGCCGCCGCCAGCGGCAGGAAGACGTCGGTGGGCCCTTCGTAGGTGAACACGCCGGCAATCCCCGCGTCGGCCAGGGCGCGCACGGCAGCCGGGACGTCCGGGAGGTCCGCGTCAAGGCGTACGTCGAGTCTCATAACAAGAACAGGTTCTAGCAGAAACGGCCCGGCGCTGTTACGGTCCGGCGCAGGGAATCTGGGGACACCGACGGCGTGGAGGACAGGTCTATGGCGAGGCAGCTCGCGGTCACCGTCGAGTCGACGTGCATCAGCTCGGGCTACTGCCGCAACCACGCGCCGGCGGTGTTCGGCGCCGGTCCGGCGCGCAAGTCGGTCGTCCTGCAGAGCCCGGTCGAGGACTCCCCCGAGGTGCAGCAGGCGATGGAGAGCTGCCCGGTCGAGGCCATCTCGGCGATCGACGCCGAGACCGGCGAGGAGGTCTTCCCGTGAGCGAGGAGCACCTGCTCGTCGAGAAGTCCGGTCACGTGCTGACCTTGACGTTCAACAACCCCGCGGCGAAGAACTCCTTCACCCCCAACATGCTCACCCGCATGGCCGACGCCTGGGTGCAGGCCGACACCGACGACGACATCCGGGTGGTCATCCTCACCGGGTCGAAGGAGGTCTTCTGCGCCGGCGCGGACCTCAAGGCGATGGGCCGCGATCCGGCCCCGGACGACGAGCACGGCAAGCGCTTCAAGGAAGACGCCGGCATGGCCTGGAAGGCTCTGTTGCGCGACTACCGCCTCACCAAGCCACTGATCGCCGCGGTCGAGGGCCCGGCCATCGCCGGTGGCACCGAGATCCTGCAGGCCACCGACATCCGGGTGGCCGGGGAGTCCGCCACCTTCGGGGTGGCCGAGGTACGCCGGGGACTGTTCCCGCTCGGTGGGTCCACGGTCCGACTGAGACGGCAGATCGGCTACACCAATGCAGCGGAGCTGCTGCTGACCGGCCGGACGATCTCCGCGCAGGAGGCCAAGGAGATGGGCCTGATCGGCCACGTCGTCCCCGACGGCCAGGCTCTCGACAAGGCCCACGAGATCGCTCAGGCGATCTGCGCCAACGGACCGGTCGCGGTCCGGGCGGTGAAGCGGTCGCTCCAGGAGACCGAGGGGCTGCCCGAGGACGAGGCCCTGAAGATCGAGCTCGAGATCGGCATGCGGGTGTTCATGACCGAGGACGCCAAGGAGGGTCCGCGGGCGTTCGCCGAGAAGCGCACCCCGAACTTCGTCGGCCGCTGAGGCTGTGGCCTCCGAGCTCGACCCGAAGGCGACGGCTGGCGGCAAGTGGGGGCCTTACGGCCGCCGGCCGCTGGTCGTGCTCTGCCTGATCGGCCTGGTCGACGCCGTCGACCGCGGCGTCCTGCCCGGCGTCATCACCCTGGTCCAGGACGACCTCAAGATCAGCGACTTCCAAGCCGGCCTGCTGTCCAGCGCCATTGTGGTCGCGACGCTGCTCGTGGCCGTGCCGGGCGGGCTGCTCGCCGACCGCAAGGACCGACGCACCCTCATGGCGATCGTGCTGTGCCTGTGGTCCGCGGCCTCGGCGCTGTCGTCGGTGGTGCGGTCCTTCCCGCAGCTGTTCCTCGTCCGCTCCCTGCTCGGGGTCGGCGACGCCATCAACGACCCCGCCGCGCAGTCGCTGGTCGCCGACTACTACCCCGCCGAGGTGCGTGGTCGGGCCTACGGCTGGCAGCGGGTCGTCCCAACGGCGGGAGTCGCGGTGGGCGCGATCGTCGGTGGGGTGCTCGGCGAGGCCTTCGGCTGGCGCACCGCCGTCCTCGCGGTCGCCCTGCCCGGGCTCGTCGTCGCGGTGATGGTGCGTCGGCTGCCGCTGCCGGAGCGCGGCGCCTCCGACCGGCCGAGCGTCGTCGCGACAGCGGCTTCCCCGCCGCTGCTGCCGTCGCAGGCCTCCCCCGTGCTCGCGCCGCTGTCGACCTGGCAGTCCCTGCTCGCCTGCCTGCGGGTCCCCTCCCTGCGCGCGCTGCTGTTCGCAACCTCCATCACGACCGCGTCGCTGGCTGCACTCGGCTTCTGGGGGATCGCCTACCACGAGCGGGCGTCCGGGCTCTCAGCCTCGAAGGCGGCCGCAGTGGCCGGTGGGGCGATCCTGGTGGGCGCGATCATCGGTGGGTTCGGTGGTGGCGTGGCGGCGGACCGGCTGCGCGGGCGGGTGAAGGGCTCGGCGCTGCTGCTGGGGGCCGTGACGACTTCGGTGGGCACCGTGGTGGTGATGCTGTCGTTCAACGACGGCATCCCGGTCTACGCCGTCCGACTGCCGCTGCAGGTCGTCGGCGTCGCCCTCATCGTGGCCGCGCTCCCGGCCCTGACGGCGATGACGACCGAGGTCGTCAAGCCGCACCTGCGAGGCACCGCCTTCGGCCTGCTCAAGATGTTCGCCAACCTCTTCGCCGCTGCCACCCCGCCACTCATCGGCCTGATCGCGGACACCCAGCGAGTCACCCTGCCCAACGGCGACGTCAAGGGCGACCTCGGCTTCGCGTTCCGCTGGACCGTGTGGGCTGTCCTGATCGGCAGCGCGCTGCTGCTCTACGGCCGACGCCACGTCGAGGACGACCTGCGGGCCGCTCGCACGGACCCGGCGTACGACTCCGTTTGACGGGGTCGACCACCCCTGCTCTACTCGCAGGTAGAACACGTTCTAACTCTGGAGCGCGCGTGTACGTCGACTACACCCCTGCGCAGCACGAGCTGCGCGACCAGCTGCGGTCCTACTTCGGGAGCCTGCTGACGCCTGCCGTCAGAGAGGCCATCGCGACCGAGGGCAACGGCGGTCACACCGTCCGGGAGATCCGGCAGAAGATGGGTGCAGACGGCTGGCTCGGCATCGGCTGGCCGACGGAGTACGGCGGGCAGGGTCGGTCGGTCCTCGAGCAGTTCGTGTTCTTCGACGAGGCCACCCGCGCCGGCGCGCCCGTGCCGATGATCGCGCTCAACACGGTCGGTCCGACGCTGATGCGACACGGGTCGACGGAGCAGAAGGACTACTTCCTCCCCAGGATCCTGTCCGGCAGCCTCGACGTCGCGATCGGTTACACCGAGCCCGGCTCCGGCACCGACCTCGCCTCTTTGCGCACCCGCGCCGAGCGGCAGGGCGAAGAGTTCGTGGTGAACGGCAACAAGGTCTACACAACGGGCGGTGCTACCGCCGACTACATCTGGCTGGCGACCCGCACCAACCCTGATGCCGCCAAGCACAAGGGCATCACCATCCTGCTCGTCGACACGACGAGCGCGGGCTTCTCCTGGACGCCGATCGTCACGGTCGGCGGTGAGGTGACCACCGCGACGTACTACGAGGACATCCACGTGCCGGCAGCCATGGTCGTCGGTGAGGTCGATGCTGGCTGGCGACTCATCACCAGCCAGCTCAACCACGAGCGGGTCGCACTCGCCGCGATGGGCGGCCGCTCGTTGGAGCTCTTCGAGGCGGTCCGCACCTGGGCCACGCAGGAGACGGCGCCCGACGGCACCCGGCTGGTCGACATCCCGTGGGTCCGCCAGACCCTCGCGAGGGTCTATGCGCGCCTCGAGGCGCTCAAGCTGCTCAACTGGCGGATGGCCTGGAAGACCGAGGTCGGCACACTGACCCCGGCCGA
>JBKKBU010000172.1:0-12160 GCA_046713755.1 Mycobacteriales bacterium | reverse complement strand
ACGACTACCGGCGGGCGGCCCGCAGGGCACGCACCGTCGTCGAGAGGGTGTTCTACGCATGACCCTGACCCGCACCGTCACCGTCGCCGACACCCGGTTCCTGGTGCGCGAGCAACGGGCCCACCCGGTCACCGCCGGCTGTCCGGTCCTGCTGCTCCACGGGGTGCCGGAGACCTCGTCGTGCTGGGCCGCGCTGGCACCGCAGATCGCCGCGACCGGTCGTCGGGTGCTTGCGCCCGACCTGCCGGGTCTGGGCGGTTCGGCCTACAGCGGCCCCTTCGATCCGGCCTCCGTCGTCACGCAGCTCGCGGCCCTCATCGAAGCGGAGGTGACCGGCCCGGTCGACGTGGTCGGGCACGACTGGGGTGGCTCCCTCGCCCTCGCCCTGGCCGGCGCGCGGCCGGACCTCGTCCGCCGGCTGGCGGTGGCCAACGCGCCCTACCGCGAGGTGCCGCTGCTGCGGGCCGCCCACATCCCGTTGTTCGCCGCGCCGCTGCTCCCCGAGCTGGTGTTCCGGTTGGGTGGCCGGCGGGTCGTGGACCTGATGTACGCCGTCGCGTGGAAGTCCGAGCGCGAGCTCGACCCCGAGACGCGGGCGGAGTACCACGCGGCGTACACCGATCCGGTCAGGGTCTCGGCCATGCTCGGCTACTACCGCGCCGCTGCCCGCCCGCGGCTGCTGGCGGCGCTGCCCGGCCGCCCACAGCCGGATGGCCCTGCGCAGGTCACTGCCGAGCGCACGCTGGTGCTCTGGGGTGCCGCGGACCCGGTGCTGCCGGTGTCCGTTGCCGAGTCCGTCGCTCGCGACCTCGGACCTGACTGCGTCGTCGTGACCATCCCCGGTGCTGGGCACTTCGTGATCGAGGAAGCGCCCGAGATCGTCGCTGAGGTGCTGCTCGACTTCCTGGCCGACCCGGCGGGGGAGCACGCCCACACCCCTGCTCCGAAGGCGGTCGCGAAGCGCACCAGGAAGGCGCCCGCCAAGCAGGCACCCCCTGCGTAGGTCGGTCGCCGCAGCGGCCGTGCTGTCGGCGCTGCTCGGTGGTCTCTACCTGCTCGCCGACGCGATGGGGACGGACCTTTCGGCCGCCGTGGCGCGGGCCGACTTCGCGGCGGCCGGCGGCCCCGCGCCGGTGGACTTCCGGTGGTACGGCGGGACCCAGCAGTTCGGCTACAGCCTCGGGGCGCAGTACCTCACGGACCTGCTCGGGGCCCGGCTCACCGGCGTGTTCGCCTCGGCCGTCGCAGCATTGGCCTTCGCGGCGCTGCTCGGGCGGCTTCGGGTGCGGCGACCGTTTATCGGAGCGGTCCTCGGGACGTTGTTCATCTTCGGCAACCTGGTCAGCGGCCGGGTCACCTACGCGGTCGGGCTGGCGCTCGGCCTGCTCGCGCTGCTGGCTCTGGCAGACGAGCGCACCCGACTGGCCGGGATGTGGGCCGTCCTGTCGAGCGCTGCCAGTCCGGTGTCGGGCCTGTTCGTCGGGCTGGTGGGGGTAGCCCTGCTCCTGAGCGGCCGCCGACGGGACGGCTGGGTGCTTGCCCTCTGCGCCGCTGCGCCTTTGCTGCTCACCGCTGGGCTGTTCGGCCAGGGCGGCTACAACACCATGAGCTGGCGAGATGCCTCCCACGCCATGGTGCTGTCAGCCGGAGTGGGGCTGCTGACCCGCCACCAGGTCGTGCGGGTCGGCGCAGGCCTCAGCCTCGTGGGCAACCTGGTGGCGTTCAGCATCCACACCCCGGTCGGCCTCAACGCCACCCGCCTCGCGGTCGTGTTCGCGGTGCCTGTGCTGCTCGCGACCAGCCGCCGTGGGCTCGTGGTGTCCAGCGTCGTGGGCACGTTGTTGGTGGCGTACCAGCCGCCGGTGATCCGGGGTGACTACGAGAGCCGAGGTACGCCGATTGCGGACCCGGACTACAGCGCGCCGCTCGCGGCGGAGCTCAGGCGCCGCGTTCCGGGCGGCCGGGGCGAGGTACCGCCGACCCGGCACTACTGGGAGGCGGCGCACGTCGCCAGCGAGCACCCGCTGGCCCGCGGCTGGCTGCGGCAGCTCGACACCGGCCGCAACGCGCTGTTCTTCGACGGGAGCCTGTCGGCCGACAGCTATCGGGCCTGGCTCGAGGACAACGGCGTGCAGTACGTCGCCGTCGCCGGTGTGGAGCCCTCCTGGGTGGGCCGGGCTGAAGCGCAGCTCGTCCGGGCCGGCCTGCCATACCTCTCCGAGGTGTGGCGACACCCCGACTGGGTGCTCTACGAGGTCGCCGGCAGACCGGCGGTGAGCTCGGGCGCGGGTACGGAGGTCCTCGAGCTGGATGCCACGGGGGTCACCGTGCGCGTCGACCGGCCCGGTTCCTACGAGGTGAAGGTCCAGCACAGCCGCTGGCTGACCCTGTCCGGCCCGGCTGGCTGCCTCGCGCCGCAAGGCCGCTGGACGCGGTTGGAGGCCCGCGCAGCGGGCACGTTCCGGATCGGCAGTCGGCTGCAGCTGCGTACCGACCGCTGCTGACACCTGCCGCTGGGCGCGGTGACCCATGTCACCGGGCGCGGCGGTAGGCGCCGGTCGGCGCACTGAGGGAGAATCGCCGGGACTGGTGCAAGCCGGACCGACAGCGGAGGTGAGCGTGACGACGATCAGCGACGAGCGCCTGCTCGCGCCCCCCGGCCGACTGCTGGCCGACCGTGCTGTCCGGCTGGGCCTGCTCGGGACGCTGCTGCTGACTGTCGCGTCATGGGGTCGCGGTCCCTACCGGGCGCCTGGTCCGCTCGACGACGTGCCGCTGCTCGGCTGGTTCCGCACGTCCTACCTCGGGCACTCGCTCGCCACCGTGATCTTCTTCGCCGGGATCGTCGCCCTCGCGACCGCCTGGCTCCAGCTCGGCCGCCGGATGGCTCCGCACGACGCCCCACCGACCTCCTGGCTCTGGCGGGTCGCGGCCGTCTGGGGCGCTCCGCTCGTCGTCGGGCTGCCGCTGGCGAGCCGCGACGTCTACAGCTACCTCGCGCAGGGCCAGCTGGCGCTGTCGGGTCTGGACCCCTACACGATGGGTCCGGCCTACCTGCCCGGTCCGCTGCTCGACGCGGTCAGCACGACCTGGTGGCTCACGCCGGCGCCGTACGGGCCGGCCTTCTTGTTCATCGCTGAGCAGACCAGCCGGGTGAGCGGCGGTGGCGTCCTGCTGGGCGTCGTGGTGATGCGGGTGCTCGCCGTTGCCTCGCTGGTTGCCCTCGCCGTGCTCGTCCGCCGGGTCGCGAAAGCGGTCGGTGTCGACCCGGCGCGAGCCACCTGGCTCGCGGTCCTCAACCCGCTGGTCCTGGTGCACCTGCTGAGCGGGCTGCACAACGAGGTCTTCATCATCCCGCTGGTCCTGGCCGCTTTCGCCCTCGCGCTTGGTCGCCGGCCGCTGCTCGGCGCGGTGCTCGTCGCGTTGGCCGCTGCGGTCAAGGTGACCGCGATCGTGGCGCTGCCCTTCGTGGCCGTGCTGTGGGTCATGCGTCGCCGGGACGGCCGGATCGCGACTCTGGTCGGGGCCTTTGCAGCCGTCGGTGCCGTCGGTGCCGCTGTCCTGAGCGCACTGTCGGTGCTGTCCGGTTACGGCTTCACCTGGCTCACCGCGATCGGCGCCTCCACCTCCCACGGCTCGCGGCTGTCCCTGACCTCCTTGGTCGGCACCCCGGTGGGTGAGCTGGTCGGACTCTTCGGCGGGCTGCCCGCCGCCGAGCGGGCGGAGTCCGCCGTCCACCTCGCGGGCCTGCTGCTGGCCGCCGTCCTGTGCGCTCAGCTGCTGCTCCGGCCGGTGCGCGGCGCCGATGACGTCCTGGTCCGCTGCGGCCTGGCGATGGTGGCGGTCGCGGTGCTCGGCCCGGTCTTCCACCCCTGGTACCTGCTGCCCGGCCTCGCCCTCGTCGCGGTCGGCGGCGCCGGCCGGCGCACCGTTGACGCGCTGGTCTGGCTCGGGCTGTTCCTCGTCGTCGTGGTGCGCCCGGGCGGCAGCGAGGTGCTGCGGTCGGAGTACCCCCTCGACCTGCTCTGCGCGGTGATCGCGTTCGGAGCTCTCGTCATCATCAAGCGGGCGATCGAGCGCGAGCCGTCAGCCCCTGTGGCCGCCCCCGTCGTTGCGGTCGGCTGAGCAGGAGCAGCCCGGCCGACGGCGAAGTCTGCGCGCATGGACCGTCGCCAGTTCCTCGCGCTTGCAGGTAGTGCCCTCGTCGTCCCAGCAGCCGCGTCGGGGGCCACCGCCGGCGTTCCTGCATCGGCGCCCCGCACCGGCTTCGAGAAGCGCGGCGGCGCCTCCTGGACGACGCACGACGAGGAGCTGACATTTCTCAAGGACGTCGCCAAGCGCTCCAAGCGGGTCCGGCTGGAGACCATCGGCAAGACCGAGCAGGGCCGACCGCTGCACCTCGTCACCCTCGGCAACCCGCGTCCCGGCGCCACCAAGAAGCCCACGACGATGTTCGTCTGCAGCCAGCACGGCAACGAGCCGGCCGGCCGCGAGACCGGGCTCGCCCTGCTCCGCGACCTCGCCTTCACCGATGACAAGACCCTGCTCGGGCAGCTCGAGCAGCAGACCGTCCTGGTCGTCCCCAGCGCCAACCCCGATGGCCGGGCGGCCAACACCCGCGCCAACTCCGTTGGCGTCGACATCAACCGCGACCACCTGGCCCTGACGGCGGCCGAGAGCCGCGCGATCGCCACCGTGCTGCGCGACCTCGGGCCCGACGTGGTGCTCGACCTGCACGAGTACGGCCCCTCGGTCCCCGTCCTGTACGACGACGAGATCCTCTACCTGTGGCCGCGCAACCTCAACGTGGACGCCGGCGTCCGGGACCTGTCACGGACGCTCGCGAAGGAGTACATCGGCAAGGGCGCGATCGCCGCCGGCTACTCCGCGGACGAGTACGGCTTGTACAAGGCCGGCCCGCAGGAGGTCACGCAGACCGCTGGTGACGAGGACGAGGGCATCTGCCGCAATGCCGTCGGGCTGCGCCACGCGCTCGGCATCCTGGTGGAGTCCGCCGTCACCCAGGACCCGCGCAACGGCCCGGGTGAGGTCGTCAGCGCGGCCGCCCTCAACCTGCGCCGGGTCGCCTCGCAGACCCAGGTCACCCGCGACACGCTGCGGTTCATGCGGGACCAGGGCGGCGTCGCCCGCTACGTCACCGAGTCGGCGCCCGGGCGCAAGAAGACCGAAGGAGCCAAGCGATCGGCGCCGGTCTACTTCGGCGGGGCCGACAACGACCCACCCACGGCGGACCAGATGGTCAACCCGCCACCGGCGGCGTACGTGATGTCCAAGGGGGACCTCGCGGAGATCGCCGACGTGCTCAAGCTGCACGGCATCAAGGCGAAGACGGTCGGGTCGAGCGTGCGCATCGAGATGGGGCAGGCCGCCGAGCCCCTCATCCCACTGCTGCTGGACGCCCGGGGCGCCCGCAACATCGCCGAAGCCAAACCGGTCTGAGGTCCCCAAAGAGGACATCTCGGATCCCCGTCGAATTCGACTGGCATGCGCCATCGACTGCTCCTCGCTGCTGCCGCCGTCCCCCTGCTGCTGACCCTGACCCCGGTTCTCGCCGCGGGGAAGCCGGTCACGCCGTCCTTCGTCAGCTACGACGCACCGCCCAACCTCGGCAACGGCGCGGGAGAGCCGACGCTCGGGTTCAACCGACGCACCGGGGCGGTGATGTTCCAGGCCGGGCTGCAGACGTTGCGGGTCACCGACTTCGGGAAGGCCGGTCGCGGCACGGCGACCTGGGTGCAAGCATCTCCGGACCTCGCGAACACCACGACCTTCGACCCCTATGTGGAAACCGACGTCGTGACCGGTCGCCACATCGTGTCCCACCTGACCCTGGCCTGCAGTCTCAGCGCCTACAGCGACGATGACGGCAAGACCTGGACCGACGTGCCGCTGGGCTGCGGTGCCGGGACGCTGTTCGACCACCAGACCGTCGGCACCGGCCCGTTCGTCGACGGTGGTCGGCTGCAGCCGACCACCTCCTACCCGCGAGCGGTCTACTACTGCGCCCAGGACATCGCCAGCGCCAGGTGCTCCACGAGCCTGGACGGCGGTGCGACGTACTTGCCCGGCGTGGTCGTCTACACCGCCGACCCGGCGACCAACTGCGGGGGGCTGTTCGGCCACCTGAAGTCAGCGCCAGACGGCACGATCTACCTGCCGCCGACCAGCTGTGACAAGGGGACCGGCGAGTTCGCGACGGGCCGCCCGGTCAACGCCCTGGGTCGCCCGGGCGCGGCCCTGGCCGTCTCGCGGGACAACGGGCTGACCTGGGGCATGCGCTACGTCCCGGGCAGCACCACCGGCAACTCCGGTCATCCTTCGCTGGGGGTTGGCGCCGACGGCACCTCCTACTACGCCTGGGGCAGCCGCGAGGGCGGCCAGCGGACCGATGACGGTGGGCCGCCGATGGTTGCCATCACGCGCGACCGCGCGGAGACCTGGACCAAGCCGGTGCGGCTCGGCACCGAGTTCGGCATCCGCAACACCAAGTTCGTCACCACCGTCGCGGGCGACGGCGACCGGGCAGCGGTGGCCTTCCTCGGCACGGCCACGTCCGGCGACGACCAGGTCGCGACCTTCCAGGGAGTCTGGCGGCTCTACGTGGCCATGACCTACGACCGCGGCCGCACCTGGCGCACGGTCGACGCGACCCCGCACAGCCCGGTGCAGGTCGGTGCGATCTGCACGTCCGGCGTCCTGTGCACCGGCAGCACCCGCAACCTGCTGGACTTCAACGACGTGGTGATCGACGACCGGGGTCGGGTGCTCGCCGCCATCGCCGACGGCTGCCCGCTCGACGCCTGCACGACCGCGCAGCGTCGCGAGAAGGCAGTCATCGTCCGGCAGGACAAGGGTCGGGGCCTGCTCAAGGCGCATGACCGGGTGCTCACCGGCCGCTGATCCGCTGCGTCAGGGCGAGCAGTTGGCGCTGTCGGTGCTGAATGTCGCGGTGCTGGCGTTGTAGACCAGCCACTCGTTGACGCTGGTGTGTGTCACGCAGGCCACGTAGGTGTTCCCCGCGGTGACGACGCGCGGCAGGCTTACCCCGTCGGTCGTCACGTAGCCGTTGCTCCGCAGCAGGTCGACGTCGTCCGTGGGCTGCACTCCCTCCGTCCCGAGGGTCGCTTGGGCCAGAACCACCGAACGGAGGTCGGACTTCATCGCGCTGCGAAAGGCCTTGTCCTTCTGCCCGAGGAACTGCGGGAGCGCGATGGCGGCGAGCACGCCCAGGATCACGATGACGACGAGCAGCTCGACGAGGGTGAAGCCCTCCTGGCCGTGACGAAGGGACGGGTCGGTGCGCATGCGACCAGCCTGTGCCACCACTGCGTAGTCGCACCATGACTAAACGTCACCATCTTGGGTTGGGCCGTTCGGCGGCAGCAGTCCCGGCCGACCGCAGCAGTCTGATCGCGGCGGGTGTGACTCGCGCCACGGTGACCGGGGCGCTAACGATCAGGGTCGGGGGCAGAAATGGACCACGGAGTTTCCGCCTCGAGAGGAGCACATGCATGAGCGACAACACCGCCGACGAAGCCCGCAAGGGCCTCGGAGCGACGCTGGCCGGTAAGGCCAAGGAGGTCGTGGGCGCTGTGCTGGGCAACGACTCGCTGGCCGCCGAAGGACAGCTCCAGCAGGCTGAGGCGGCGGCCCGCAAGGACGCCTCGACCAAGGACGCGATCGCCCATGCCGAGGCCGAGGAGGCAGCGGCGAAGCTCAGTCGCGAGCGGGAGATCGCCGAGCAGCAGGTGAGCGCCGCGGTCGTGACCGCGGACGTGCGGTCCGAGCAGGTTCTCCGCGAGGGCGAGGTGGACCTCATCAAGGCTGAGGCACAGGCGGAGGCCGCCCGTCTCGTCGAGCTGGCGCGCATCGACGCCGACACCCGTTCCGAGGTGCAGCAGACCCAAGACCAGGCGCGGCAGCAGCAGGACGCCGCTGCCCGCCGCGAGCGCGAGGCAGAGGACAAGCACGCCCAGGAGCGCGCCAGCGCTGAGGCAGCCGAGCAAGCCGCCGCCCGCGCCCGCGAAGACGCCGAGCGCCTCGCCGCTCAGACCCGCTGACCCCCCCCGACACCAGGAGATCTCCATGAACGTCCTCACCGTCCCGCGCGCCGTCGCGGGCTACGAGTACACCGCATTGCGCCTGCCCCTGACGCTCGTCGAGACCCAGCTCGTCGGCCGGTTCTTCGACGAGGAGTCCAGCCTTCGACTGAGCTTCGAGAAGGCCCTCGGCACGCTCGACGCGACCGCCGGCAAGCTGCTCGGCGACGCCGAGCTCACCCGTCGCGGCGCGGCCCTGTCGCGGCGCGCCGAGATCCTCACCAAGGCTGTGGTGCTCGAGGAGAAGGCCGTTGCGCGCAAGCAGCAGGCCGATGCCGAGCTCAAGGCGGCCAAGGCTGACGCGGAGCAGCAGCGCACGCAGGCCCAGCAGCAGGCGCAGGCCGAGGCGAAGGCGCTGCACGCCAAGCAGCAGGCCGAGCGTCGGGCGGCCGAGGAGAAGGCTCAGGCCAATGCCCAGGCGAAGACCGCAGCCGTGGAGGGCGAGGTGCAGGCCAAGCTGGAGGGCGAGCAGGCCACTCTCGACGCCCGGGTCGCCTCGATCGACGACCGCACGGCTGCTCGCACGGCCGCTCCGAAGGCCCAGCTCGACGACGCGCTGAAGGTGGCCCGCCAGGCAGCCAAGGAGCGCAAGGCTGCCGAGCGCCTCGGACAGCTCGCCGATGCCGAGAAGGCCAGTCGCAAGAACGGCTGACACAGCACGCGGTAGCACCGACGTCGGAGGCCGGCATCCCGGGAGGGAGCCGGCCTTCGGCGATCCGGCTAACGTCCGGCCGATGAAGGTCTTCGCCTCGATGGACGCAGGGCTGCCGCTGGAGCAGGTACCCGGCTACGTCGCGCGGGTGGAGGCGATGGCGTACGACGGGGTCCACGTGCCGGAGACGGTCCACGACTCGCTCATGGTCGCTCTGCTGGCGGTGCAGCACTCGCGGCGGCTGATCGTCCGCACCAGCGTGCTCGTCGCCTTCCCGCGCAGCCCGATGGTGGTGGCCCTGGCGGCCTGGGATCTGGCCCGGCTGTCCGGTGGTCGCTTCTCGCTCGGCCTCGGCAGCCAGGTGCGCGGCAACATCGAGGGGCGGTACTCGACTGCCTGGACCGAGCCGGTGCCCAGGATGAAGGAATACGTCGAGAGCCTGCGGGCGATCTGGCGGAGCTTCCAGACCGGCGAGTCGCTCGACTACCGCGGCGACCACTACCAGTTCACCCGGCTGCAGCCCTACTTCAACCCCGGTCCGCAGGAGCACCCCCACGTGCCGGTGCTCCTCGGCGGGGTGAACCCCGGCATGTGCGCCCTCGCGGGGTCGGTCGCCGACGGGTTGATCACCCACCCGACCAGTGCCCTGCCGCCGGTCCTCGAGCGGATCGGCCGGGACGTCCGGCAGGGTGCGGTCGCGGCCGGCCGCCTGCCGGGTGCCGTTCCGGTGCTCGCGTCCGCGCAGTTCGTCACGGGTCCGGACGCCGCCGGCCTCGCCCGCCAGCGGGAGGCCAAGCGCCAGTCGCTGGCCTTCCTCTACGCGACCCCCGCCTACCGCCCGGCCCTGGCGGCTGTCGGCATGGCGGACCGGGCCGACCGGCTCCATGCGCTGCGCCGGAGTCAGTCCTGGGATGCGATGGCTGCCGTCGTCGACGACGAGATGCTTGCGGCGGTCGCTCCCAGCGCGCTGTACGACGACTTGGCCGCCCTGCTCATCACCCGCTACGCAGGGCAAGCCGATGGCTTGGTGATCGCGCCGCCCGCGGACCCAGCAGAGGACGGTGCGATGGCGCGGGTCATCGCGGCCCTGCAGTCCTATGAGGCAGCGTGACGACGGCGTTCACCCAGCTCCTGGGCCTCCGGCACCCGATCCAGCAGGCAGCCATGGGTGGGGTCGCCATCCCCGAGCTCGCCGGCGCAGTCGCCCGGGCCGGTGCGCTCGGCATGCTCTGCGAGTTCGATGACGAGCCGGCACCGGATCGGATGACGCGGGCGCTGGCACTCGGCGCCGGCGGCGCCATCGGCATGGGCTTCTTCGGGCAGTGGGTCGATGGCGACCTGGAGACCTTCGAGCTGGCGGCCCAGCGGCTGCGGCTCGTCGAGGTCTTCTGGCGTACGCCGGAGGCAGATCTGGTCGCCCGGGCGCGACGCTCCGGTGCTGCTCTCGTCGCGTGGCAGGTCGGCTCGCTCGATGAGGCGTTGGCGGCCGTGGATGTCGGCTGCGACCTCGTGATCGCGCAGGGCGTCGAGGCCGGCGGGCACGTCCGCGGCACAACTCCGAGGCAGGAGCTGCTCGACGCCGTGCTGTCCCGGGTCAGCATCCCGGTCGTCACGGCCGGCGGGATCGCGACCGCCGCCGAGGTCAGCGCAGCCATCGCCGCGGGGGCTGCGGCGGTCCGGGTCGGGACCCGATTCGTGGCCACTGCGGAGTCCAATGCCCACCCGGCGTACGTCCAGGCGCTGGTGGCCGCCTCGGGTGACGACACCGTTCTCACCACGGCGTTCGGCATCGGCTGGGAGGACGCGCCGCACCGGGTGCTCGCCAGCGCCCTGACCGCGGCCGAGCACTTCGACGGCGACGTGGTCGGGCAGCGGAACAACCCCACCGGACCCGTGCCGATCGCCCGCTTCCAGGTCTCGACGCCGAGCCGCAAGGACGCCGGGCACATCGAGGCGATGGCGCTGTACGCCGGGACCGGCGTCGGTGCGGTCACCGCTGTCGAGTCGGCTGCCGCCGTCGTCGCGGACCTGACCTCCCTGCTCTGACGGCTAGGGGATCCGACCGGGAACTCCGGCAAACAGGTCGGTCTCCGGCGTCGACCCGACGGGCGCTGGCCGCCACCGGATGAACTCCTCGGTGCCGAACAGGTCGGCGAAGTCACCCGTGGGAACGCGCAGGAAGAAGATGTTCTCCTCCTGGCTGACGTGTGCCGCCAGCGCCGCCCGCTTGGCCGGAGCGTGCTCGTGGCAGTCGATCGTCGCGGTGATGGCCTCGTCCGGCGAGCCGAACTCCGACTCGTCGACGTCCGGCAGTTCGATACCGACCTGCCCGAGCCGCTCGCGGAACCCGGCGAGGCTGCTCCGTCGGAAGGCCGGGAAGTAGACCTTGGCCGGCAGCCCGGTGACCTCGAGCGCGGCGAGGGTGATGCGGTGCGCCTGGATGTGGTCGGGATGGCCGTAGAAGCCGTAGTCGTCGTACGTCACGACGACGTCGGGCTGGTAGTGGTTCATCAGCTCGACGAGCGGAGCCGCAGCCTCGGTGATGGGCATGGACCAGAAGGAGCCGGGGGCGTCGTTGGCCGGCCATCCCATCATCCCGGAGTCGTGATAGCCGAGCAGCTCGAGATGGCTCACTCCCAGGACGCGACAGCTGTCCTCGAGCTCACCACGGCGCATCGCGACCACGTCGGCGATGTCGTGCCCGTCGTCGCCGGGCTTCGCCGACGGCGTGTCGCCGAGCTCGCCGTTGGTGCAGGTGACGAGCACGGTTCGGATGCCCTCGCTGGCGTACTTGGCCAGGATGCCGCCGGTTGTCGACGCCTCGTCGTCGGGATGGGCGTGCACCGCCATGAGGGTCAGCGGTCGATCCGCCATCGACTGCTCGCCCCGCTCAGATGTCGTAGTAGAGCGCGAACTCGTAGGGGTGCGGGCGCAGGCGCAGGGCGTCGATCTCGACCGTGCGCTTGTACTCGATCCACGTCTCGATGAGGTCGGCGGTGAAGACGCCGCCCTCGAGCAGGTAGTCGTGGTCCTTCTCGAGCGCGTCGAGGACCTCGGACAGCGAGCCGGGGACCTGCGGGATGTTCGTCAGCTCGTCCGGCGGGAGCTCGTACAGGTCCTTGTCGACCGGGGTCGGCGGCTCGATCTTGTTCTTGATCCCGTCGAGGCCGGCCATCAGCATCGCGGAGAACGCGAGGTAGGGGTTGCCCGACGGGTCGGGGCAGCGGAACTCCAGGCGCTTGGCCTTGGGGTTGTTGCCGGTGATCGGGATGCGGATGCAGGCCGAGCGGTTGCGCTGGCTGTAGACCAGGTTGACCGGGGCCTCGAAGCCGGGGACCAGCCGGTGGTAGCTGTTGACCGTCGGGTTGGTGAAGGCCAGCAGCGACGG
>JBKKBU010000171.1:0-7272 GCA_046713755.1 Mycobacteriales bacterium | reverse complement strand
CCGATCCAGTTCTTCTGCATCAGCAGGACCCGGTCCGGCCACTGCCCCTCGAGCTGCGCCATGTCGTCGAGCAGCCGGTCGGCGTAGTCGGTGATCTTGAAGTACCACTGGGTCAGCTCGCGCTTGGTGACCTCGGCGCCGCAGCGCTCGCACTTGCCGGCGACGACCTGCTCGTTGGCCAGCACCGTCTGGTCCGACGGGCACCAGTTGACCGAGGAGTTCTTGCGATAGGCCAGACCGCGCTCCAGGAAGCGCAGGAACAGCCACTGCGTCCAGCGGTAGTACTCCGGGTCGGAGGTGTGCAGCCGGCGCGACCAGTCGAAGGAGATCGCGTAGCGGCGGAACGACTCCGCCTGCGTCTCGATGTTGGCGTAGGTGTAGGTGGCGGGGTGCTCACCCCGCTTGATGGCGGCGTTCTCCGCAGGCAGGCCGAAGGAGTCCCAGCCGGCCGGGTGCAGCACGTCGTAGCCGCGCCGCATCCAGTAGCGCGCAACGACGTCGGCGATGCCCCAGGCCTCGGCATGTCCCATGTGCAGGTCGCCGCTGGGATACGGGAACATGTCGAGCACGTACTTCTTGGGTGCACCCGCGCGCCGCCCGGCCCGATGCAGGTCGAGACGATCCCAGATGGGAAGCCACTTCTCCTGGACCGCGTGCGGGTCGTAGCCGGTGCTCTCGGCGATCTCGTCGCTCAACGGAGCAGCTGCCCCAGGATCTGCATGTCGTCGATCGTACGCGGACAGGACAACAGACATGTCGCGGCCACCTGGCGGTCAGCCCCCCGTACCCTTAGTCGGATGACCGGCTCCCTGGATGCGACTGTCGAGGAGGCAGTCGCGCACGGCCAGGTCGAGTCGCCCTGGCGAGCCGGTGGGCCGCAGGCGCAGGCCCGCCGCAAGCGGCTGCTGCTCGCCGTACTCGCCCTGTTCGCCGTCGTCGGTGCCTTCTTCGGCTTTCCGACCGGCCGCGAGGTCGTGGTCGGCTGGGTGCTGCTGCTGCTGTTCGCGGCGTGCGCCGGTGACGTGCGGCTGTGGCGGCGGGTGGTGCTGCGCGACTGGCTGCCGCTCATCGCGGTGCTGTTCGCCTACGACCTGCTGCGCGGCTTCGCCAACGAGATCGGCGGGCGGCTGTTCGACCTGCCGGTGTGGCGTAGCTCGATGTTCGTGGAGTCCAAGACGGCCCGGGCCCACCTCACCGAGTTGGTGACGGCAGACCGCGCGCTGTTCGGCGGGGTCGTGCCGACCGAGTGGCTACAGGAACGCCTCTACGACGCGCAGCAGGTGCACTGGTACGACGTCGTCGCGGTCGTCGTCTACTTCTCGCACTTCCTGGTTTCACTGGCCCTTGCGGTCGTGCTGTGGGCGACCGCCTACTCACTCTTCCGGCGCTACCTCGCCAGCCTGGTCACCTTGACGCTCGTGACCCTGGCGACCTACGTGCTCTATCCCGCGGCGCCACCGTGGATGGCCAGTCTCAACGGCGAGCTCACCCCAGGCATCGCCCGGGTCGCACCCGAGACGCTGCGCGCTATCGGCGGCCACACCGTCAACTCGGCGATCGAGCGCGGCGAGGCCTACTCCAACCCGGTGGCAGCCATCCCGTCCCTGCACGCCGCGGTCCCGATGCTGCTGCTGCTGTTCTGTTGGCCGGTGATCAGCCGGCGCTGGCGGGCTGCCCTCATCGCCTACAGCGCCGTCATGGCCTTGACCCTCGTCTACGGCGGCGAGCACTACGTCATCGACGTGCTGATCGGCTGGCTCTACGCCGCCGTCGCCGTCTACGGCGTGCGCTTCGTCCTCAGTCGCCGCCGTCGGCGTCAGGAGGGGGCGCCGCCCGACCGTCCACCAGGTGCAGCTCGAAGTCGCACTGCTCCGTGACGTCCGGGTCGTGCGTCGCGATGACGACGACCGCCCCCCGCTCCGCCTCCTGACGAAGAGCGCGTACGACGAGAGCGCGGGTCGCACTGTCGAGCTCGGACGTCGGCTCGTCGACGATCACCAACGGGCTGCCGACAACCAGCGCCCGTGCGACGGCGACGCGCTGCTGCTGACCGCCGGAGAGCTCCTCGACCGGGCGCTCGCCGAGCTCCCCGAGCCCCATCCGGGCCAGCGCCTCCTGCGCACGGGGACCGACCTCCTTGCGCGCCACAGCCCTCGCTTGCAGCAGCAGCTCGATGTTCTCAGCGGCGGTGAGCACCGCTACCAGGCCGACGCCCTGCAGCATCAGCCCGACCTCGCGCAGCTGCTCCTCGCGTCCGGCACGGACGGTGGCTCCGTCATGCAGGACGTCGCCAGCCGACGCGGGCAGCACGCCGGCCAGCACGGAAAGCAGCGTCGTCTTGCCGGCACCCGAAGCGCCGGTGACGGCCAGCACCTGGCCGCCGACCAGGTGCAGGTCGATGTCGTGCAGCACGTCGACACCGTGGTAGCCGGCTGCTAACCGCCGGGCTGTGATGGTCATGTCGTGTCCTCGCGCGTCAGCCGCAAGGCCTCGTCGCCGTCGCGGACGACCTTCACCAGGGTCCCGGGCGGCCAGCTGTCGATGAGGTCCTCGGGCAGGTGCACCGACCCGTCCCTGCCCACGACCGCGAAGTCCTCACCACGACGGCCCTCCGCCCCGACCCGGCCGTCGCGCATGGTCACCGTGCGGCCGAGCGCGAGCCCCACCTCGGCGTCGTGCGTCACGATGACAACGGTCGTGCCGAACTCCTCACCGACCCGCTCCAGCACCCGCAGCACCTGGTCCCGCGCGGAGGTGTCCAGCTGGGACGTCGGCTCATCGGCCAGCAGCAGACCCGGTCGAGTGGACTGGGCCACCGCCAGGGCGACGCGCTGCAGCTCGCCGACAGACAGCCGGGCGACCGGAGCGTCGTGCAGGTCTCCGGCGCCGAGGGCATCGAGCAGCTCGCGCGGGTCGAGGGCGGCGCGCCGACCGACGCCGCGCTGCGCGAAGCGGACGTTGTCCGCCACCGTGCCGTAGGGCAGGACGTTGCGGGCGGCTCCCTGCAGCACCAGCCCCACCGTCGCCCCGCGCAGCCGACGCAGCTCGCGCTCCGAGGCGCGCGCCAGATCGAGGTCGCCGACCCGCAGCCGACCGGCGGACGGGCGGAGCAGCCCGCCGAACATCGACAGCAGAGTGGACTTGCCGGAGCCGGACGGGCCGAGCAGCGCGACCTGCTCGCCGGACTCGACGTCGAGGTCCACCCCCCGGACGGCGACGACGTCCTCGCCCTCGCGCCGGTAGATGTGAACGAGGCCCTCGCAGTGGACGGATGTCATGCCCGCCGCCCCAGACCGGCGGCCCGCACGATCAGGCGCGCGCTGACGACGGCAACGACCACGACGACCACGGCCGTCGCACCGAGCAGGGCGCCGAGCAGCTCAAGGGCCGGGTCCAGGACGGCCGGCGCCTGTCCGGAAGCCTCAGCAGCAACGGGCAACCTGGGCAGGGCCACCTGCACGGCAACCGCGCCCGCCACGGTCCCGAGCAACAGCCCCACCCCGAGCAGGGCGAGCTGCTCGCGCAGGCAGGCGCGGACCAAGGCCCGCCGCCCGACGCCGAGGATCCGCAGTGCCGACAGCTCGGCCGCCCGGCTGCGCCCGGCGTCGTGGAGCACCGCGCTGACGGCGACGATCGACAGCACCAGGGCGGCCGCGGCCGCAACGAGGAACAGCAGCAGCGCGAGCGCCGGGCCCTCCTGGTCGAGCTGGCCGCGACGCTCCGCCCGTGACTGGACAGACAAGACCTGCAGCCCGTCCTCGGCGAGGGACGCCCGCACCGCCGCGACGTCGGCGCCCGGTGCCAGCCAGACCTGCGGCATACCGGTGGGTGAGGTGAGGCGCGCCAGCCGGTCGACCACGACGAGGTCAGCGAGCGCGCCACCGCGACCGGCCCGGGGCAGCGCCTCGGCTCTCGAAGCCACCGTGAGCAGCAGCAAGGTGCCGTCGGGTGCGATCCCGAGGGTGCGATCGACATCGCCGCCGTAGGGGTCCAGCCGCACCCCCGGCGCCACGAGGACCGGCAGCTCACCCGGGACGTCAGTGGTGGTCCAGGCGATGGGTGCGGGGCTGTTCTTGGAGTCGAAGGCCACGCGAAGCCCTTGCGGGCCGGGAGTGGGGCGCGGCTGGATGACTACGGCCGCGTCGTAGAGCTCGACCCGGGTGCCGCGCCAGGCACCGACCTCGGTGAGCGGGACCTCGGCCTTCACACCGTCGACCCGCACCTCGGTGATGAGCACCTCGCCGGCGACCCGCCCCGAGCTCGAGCGGTCGAGGACGAACCGCCGGATCGTGCAGGTCTCCGCGCAGCCGACCGGCAGTGCGCCGGCGTAGGTCACGGATCCGGTCGTGAGCACGCCAAGCGCCACGACCGTGTCGACCGCTCCAGCGCGCACTTCCACGGCAACCCGCGCGGGCTCCTCCGAGACCGTCAGCGCCGCCTCGATGTCGATCTCGATCCGGCCGCCGTTGACGGTGATGGGGTCGAGGCCGGCCGGCCGAAGCCTTGCCGCCTCCTCCGCCGGACTGCGTCCTGTCCACGTGGGCGACCAGGCCCCCACCGCGGCCAGCCGCTCGGAGTCCACAGCGACGAAGCGGTCATAGGCGCTCTGCCCGCCGGGCACGCTCTCCACAGCGGCCATGGCCTGGGTGCCCTCCGGGTCCGCGGCACGGACCGCTGCCATCAGCTGCGGAACCCCGACCGGCCCGAGGTGCAGCACCGTGGCCGCCCCGACCTCCAAGCTGGCGCGCTGCTGGCGGTTGTCGCCCGCGACCTTCCAGCCGTCGACGGCGAAGACCGCCAGCGCCACTGCGACGCTGAGCAGGACGACGACGCGCAGCAGCTGCGACCGACGGGCGACTTGTCGAACGGCGAGAAACGACGCGATGCGCGACGAGTGCCGGGTACGACGGACCAGGGCCAGGGCCAGCAGCGGGACGAGTCGCACGCCGACCAGTCCCACGGCCAGGGCGAGCAGCGCGGGCGTGAGCAGCGCCAGCCCGCCCTCCCCACCTTGGTCGAGGAGCTGATAGGTGCCCGCCGCGGCCAAGGCCACGACGACCGCTTCCACTGCAGCGCCGCGGGCACCGCTGGGTCGCCCACCCTCTTTGCGCAGCACGGTGAGGACCGGTGCGGTCAGCACCCGCCGACCGGCGATGACGGCCGCAACGGCACCGGCGGCCAGAGCGACGGCAGCCGCGCCGCCGACCATCGGGGTGAGGGACACCGTGGTGCCGTCGCGCAGGGCCCGGCCCACCAGCAGCTGCCCGGCCCCGAGCGCCAGGAGCAGCCCGAGCGGCGTGGCGATGACCAGCAGCAGCAGCGGTTCGAGCAGCCCGGTGGCAGCGGTGCGCCAGGGGCCGGCCCCACGGAGGCGGGCGAGCGCCACCTCGCCGGCCCGGGCCTCGGTGGCCCCGGCGAGCACGAGCTGAAGCACGGCGGCTGCGCGCAGCAGGAGCTGGGCGGCCACCACCAGCGCGCCGGTGCTGACGTCGTCCTGCTCACCGCGCACCGCGTCGAGCAGCTCGGGCAGCGCGGTGGCCACCTCGCGGCCGAGGGCACCCTCGCGTCTGATCAGGGCAGTGACATCGGCGCGCAGCCGATCAGCGCCCTCGAGCCGCACGGCATCCGGCAGCAACGGTCGCTCAGCGATCGCGGAGAGCCCGAACACCGAGATCTCGTCGAAGGTCGCGCGCGAGGCAAAGACCGTGTCGATCTTGGGTGGTGCGATGTCACCCGGGCGCGGGCCGGCGTCGAAGTAGTCGACGGAGAACCAGGCGGGGTCGGCTGGGTCGATCGGCTCGTAGAGGCCGGTGACGACCGGGGTCTGCACGGCCGGACCGCCGATGAGCTGGACCCGCAGCGGACCCAGGCCGAGGTCCTGGCTGCGCGCGGCCCGAGCGGACAGGGCCACCTCGCCGACGGCTTCGGGGCAGCGGCCCGTCGTGAACCGGAGCAGCTCGCACTGGCCCTGTTTCCAGGCCAGGCGGGCGAAGGCGACCGCCCCGACGTTGCTTTCCCCGAGCACCGGCAGGTCGCTGGTCAGGCGCAAGGTCGGCCGGACGGGGCCGAAGCGGGTGTCGAGCGCAGGGTCCTCCAGGGCTCCGCTGGTGACGTCGATGAGCAGCTGAGCGGGCAGCGCGGCGCGGGTGTTGCGGGCCGACTGGTTGCCTCGCGTCGCGGCCAGCCCCGTCGCCCCGACCGGTTCGTTGGCGAGCCGGTCGCGTAGCAGCGACTCCTGGGCCGCGGTCGACCAGATTGGCCCGAGGGCGGCCGCCGCCACGGCGACCGTGGCAATGGCCAGGATCACTGCCGACACGCCGCGGCGGAACCAGAGGGCGCGCAACGCCAGCCCTAGCCCCACCGCACTGCCCTCCGTTCGACCGGTCCCGCTCACCCAACCAGATTGATTACCCCCCGGGGGTATGCTACAAAGAAACATGGACGAGGCGACCCGCGGCTACTCCCGCACCAAGGAAGACCACCTCAAGCGACTGCGCCGGGTCGAGGGCCAGGTGCGTGGCATCCAGAAGATGGTCGAGGACGACAAGTACTGCATTGACGTGCTCACCCAGGTCAGCGCCGTCACGAAGGCGTTGCAGGCGGTCGCGCTCGGCCTGCTCGACGAGCACATGGCGCACTGCGTGGTCAACGCTGCCAGGGCCGGCGGAGCCGAGCAGGAGACCAAGCTTCGCGAGGCATCCGAGGCCATCGCCCGACTCGTCCGATCCTGACCCCACCACCGGAGGAACCCATGTCCAGCACCGCAACCTTCACCGTCACCGGCATGACCTGCGGCCACTGCGTCGCCTCCGTCACCGAGGAGGTCTCGGAGGTGCCCGGAGTCACGGACGTCGCGGTCGACCTCGACAGCGGCCTGCTCACCGTCACCTCCGACGGCCCGCTCGACGACGCTGCCGTGCGGGCCGCCGTCGACGAGGCCGGTTACGCGGTGGCGTGATGGGCGCACCCCTTCGCCTCGCCGGGTTCGCCGCGCTGCTCGTCGTCATCGGCGCCGGCTCCTACGCCGTCGGCGACACGTTCGGTCCGGTCCTTCCTGGGGCCGGCATGGACGAGCCAACAGACCACGGCTCGGGCGGCCACAGCTCCGACGAGGTGCGTGCCGGATCCGTCGTACCGACGGGGGTGACGGGGCTGGCGGTGAGTGACGGCAGCTACACCCTCCGGCCGGCCACGACCGACCTGGTCGCGGGGCAGCAGGTCTTCGCCTTCACGATCGAGACGTCGAGCGGCACTGCCTTGACGGCGTACGAC
>JBKKBU010000170.1:0-3021 GCA_046713755.1 Mycobacteriales bacterium | reverse complement strand
GCCGGCGCCGGTGAGGATCACCGCGCGCACCTCGGGCCGGCGGGCCTGCTCGAGCGCCGCCATCAGCTGGCCGTTGAGCTCCCGCGTGATCGCGTTGAGCTTGTCGGGCCGGCTGAGCGTGAGCTCGAGGACGTCGCCGTCGCGAGGGGCGAAGGCGCCCCAGGAGGCCAGCACCCGGTCGAGCTGGTCGGGCGGTGGGCAGCCGTGCCCGAGATGGATCGCGGCGACCTGGGTGGTGTCGACGACGGCACCGGCAGTCCGCAGTCGGCCGAGCTCGACCGGCCAGGTCGTCAGGTCGAGGTGCACGGGGATCGGGGCCGCGGCGAGCTCGAGCAGCACGGCGTCGTACGCCCTGCCCTGGACCAGGTCGATGGTCTCGGCGGGCAAGGGGCCGGTGTCGGTGGCCCAGAGCAGGCGGGCGCCCGAGGGTCCGGTGATGTCGTAGAGGACGGGCGGCCCGAGCTCGGCGCCGCCATGGTTGGCGGGGAGGGCCCGGATTTCGTAGCCGGCGACCGTCACGGTCTGGCCGGCCTCGATCGGCACGGCCGTCACGGTGTCGTCGAGGCGGCTCTGGGCGTCGCGGAGGACAGCCGGCGGAGCGACCACCGTCAGGGGGCGGCGCCCGGGCGCCCACCCTCGCCACATCCAGGCGTTGACGTCATGGTGGTCGGGGTGGCCGTGGGTGACGACCACCACCTCGACGTCGGCCAGTGACAGGCCGGCCCGCACGGCGGCCTTCGGCGCGTCGGCGCCGATCTCGATGAGCAGCCGGCCGTCGAGCAGCGCCGACGTCGAAGCGCGTACGACGCCCTGGGCAGCTGCGGCGGCGCAGGACGCGCAGGTGCACCACGGGTTCGGCCACCCGTCGGAAGCACCCGTACCGAGCATCCTGACCTGCATGGGCCTAGCCTGCCAGCATGTCGTGGACCTGGAGGTACGAGGGCAGTGACGGCGCGATCGTCGAAGGGCTGACGAGCGAGTCGTTCCCGTCGCAGGCCGACGCGGAGACCTTCATCGGCGAGTCGTGGCGGGAGCTGCGCGAGCAGGGCGTCCACGCGGTGGTGCTGCTCGACGGGGACCGGCAGATCTACGGCCCGATGGGGCTGGACCCGGCCTGAACCGGGACGGTTGAGCTCAGGGTCGCTGCGGCGGGCTCTGCGTCTTTGCCGGGTCGTCGGTGACGACCCCCCCGATCACTGCGTCGATCTTGGCCAGCAGGTCCGCGTCGAGCTTCACACCGGCCGCCGCGGCGTTGTCGCGGACCTGCTCGGGCCGCGAGGCGCCCACGATGGCCGACGAGACGTTGGGGTTCTGCAGCACCCAAGCGACCGCCAGCTGGGGGAGGGTGAGCCCGGCATCGGCTGCCAGCGGCTTGAGCTCCTGCACGGCAGTGAGGACCTCTTCGCGCAGCCAGCTCTTGATCATGTTGGCACCACCGGTCTCGTCGGTGGCGCGGGTCCCCTCCGGAAGGGGCGCACCCGGCAGGTACTTGCCGGACAGCACGCCCTGCGCGATGGGTGACCAGACGATCTGGCCGACCCCTTCCCGCTCGCAGAGCGGCACGACCTCGGCCTCGATGACACGCCAGAGCATGGAGTACTGGGGTTGGCTCGAGACGATCCGGTCCAGGCCCATCTCCGTCGCGAGCTTCAGGGCGGCCTCGATCTCCGAGGCCTTCCACTCGCTCACCCCGACGTAGAGGACCTTGCCCTGCCGGACCAGGTCGTCAAAGGCCTGGAGCGTCTCTTCGAGCGGCGTCTCGTAGTCGAAGCGGTGGGCCTGGTAGAGGTCGACGTAGTCGGTCTGCAGGCGCTTGAGCGACCCGTGGCAGCCCTCGATGATGTGCTTGCGCGACAGGCCGCGGTCGTTCTGCCCCTTACCGGTGGGCCAGTAGACCTTCGTGAACAGCTCGATCGACTCGCGACGGACGTCCTTGAGGGCCTCGCCGAGCACCGTCTCGGCTTTGGTGCCTGCGTAGACGTCGGCGGTGTCGAAGGTCGTGATGCCGACCTCGAGCGCTGCCTGGACGCAGGCGGTGGCCTGGTCGGCCTCCACCTGCGATCCGTGCGTCAGCCAGTTGCCGTAGCTGATCTCGCTGACCTTCAGACCGCTGCGCCCGAGGCGCCGAAACTCCATGCCTCGAACCTACCTACTGGTAGGAGATCAGCTCCGGTCGGGGCCGGATCGCCATGGCCTCGACAGGCGTCATGAGGTCGAGGTCCTCGTCGTAGAAGAGCTTGAAGCCCATGTGGAAACGCTTCGCATCCTGCAGCACTGAGTAGGCATGGCGCTTCACGCTCTGGCCGCCGAAGCCATCGACGTGCAGCACCGTGGCGAGGCCGTTGCGGCGCACGATCCGCTGGCGATCGGGCAGCATGGACAGCCGGAACTGGTGCACGACGAACAGCTTCTCCGGCAGGTCGTTGACCCGTCGCAACGTCGCGAGGTACGCCGAGACGCGGTTGATCTCCGCAGCGGTGACCCGCCCGATCTGGCGACCCGGCTGCTGGTTGCCGGTGAGCTTCCACTCGGGGTCCACCGCGACGCCGACATCCGGCTCGCGCAAGAAGCGCTCGTAGCGCCGGACCTGGGTCAGCAGGTCGGCCCGGCCGGGCTGGAAGTCCAGGACCAGCAGCAGCTTGGCCTTGCGGGCGGCCGCGAGGTAGCGGGCGACCTGCGCTGCAGGGATGCCGGTGCTGTAGGTCCCGTCGGCGCCGGGGGCGCGGCGGGCGATCGTGGTGATCAGCTCGAAGGCCGGTTGCACGGTGCGGCCCGATGCCTTGGCGTAGGGGGCTGCGGCTCGGGTGAGGCGGGCCACCGCCTGCTCCGGAGTGCCCTCACCGAGGACCCCCAGCACACCGGTGCCGGCGGTGCCGTAGTGCATGACGACCACGTGCTTCGGGAAGATCTGCCGACCCCCGCGCGGCAGCTCGGGTCGTGGCTACGGGCCCGGCGGCGGCCGCACGGGCTCGGCAGCTAGCGGCAGCAGGTCCGACCCATCGGGCGCCGCGGGCGACGAGG
>JBKKBU010000169.1:0-2907 GCA_046713755.1 Mycobacteriales bacterium | reverse complement strand
GTGTTCTACCACCCCGACAGGTTGGGCCATACGGCGTACGCCGACCTGCTCCGGGCCCGCGGCACGTTCGGCGCCTCGACGGGCCCCGAGGTCACCGCTGAGGCCGGCGTGCGCGCCAGGCTCCGCGTCCAGGTCCGCCCTGGCCGGGCGCAGGTCGGCGAACCCGTCCGCCTCAGGATCAGGGCCCGGCTCACCGACGGGTCGCGACCCCGCGGCAAGGTGGTCGTGCGAGACGTGACCCACCACCGCAAGCTGGCGAGGACCGTGCTGCGCGCGAACGACCGCGGCCGGCTGCGCATCACGCTGCGCCTCCGCAGGGCCGGCACCACCAAGCTCCGCGTCGTCTATCGCGATCGGACCGCGCCGGTCGTCCGCGAGACCCGACGCGTCCGGGTCACCCGCTAGGTCGATCTGCACGTCCGAAACTCGCGCGACGGATGTCGGCGCGACAGGCAACAATGGCTCCCGATGACCGTCTCACCTGCCACGCGCCGCCAGCGAGTGATCGACTACGCCAAGCCCCCCAGCCCGTTGGCCGGACGACTGGCCACGCAGTCGTTGCTCTTCGCTGTTGGCAAGGGCACGTTCCTGACCGGGTCGGCAGTCTTCTTCACCCAGGTCGTCGGTCTGACCGGGCCGCAGATCGGCCTCGGGATGACGATCGCCGGCATCGCCGCCTTCCTGGCTGCCTACCCGATGGGCAAGATCGTGGACCGCGTCGGTCCCAAGCGGTGCTGGACGATCAGCTCGGTCGGGCAGGCGGCGACCTTCGCTGTGTGGCCCTTCATCGACGGCTTCTGGGGCTATCTCGCGATGGCGGTCGTGATGGAGGTGATCGGCAGCCTCGGCAACACCGCTCACGGCGCCTACACGATCGACGTCCTCCCGGCTCGTGAGCGGGTGTCATCCAGGGCCTACATGTATTCCGCGCTCAACGTCGGCTTCACCCTGGGCGCTCTCGTCAGCGCCATCGCCCTCGCCTTCGAGTCCGTCACCCTGTTGAGCGCAGTGCCGTGGTTCACCGCGCTGATCTTCGTCGTCAACGCCGTCAACGTCACCCGGCTGCCCGATGCCTCGCACGACAAGAAGACGGCCGAGGAGCGGCGGGTCAAGGTCCCCGGACCCGGCGCGATGCGCAACGTCGGCTGGCTGGCCACCACCTTCTTCACCGGCACGCTGTGGACCAACCAGGTCATCCTTCACCTCGTGATCCCGCTGTGGCTGATCGAGAAGACCGATGCCCCGTGGGTCGTGGTCGCGTTCCTCTTCGGTACCAACACGGTGATGTGCATCTTCTTGCCGCTGGCCGCAGCCCGCGGCATCAAGGACAACTCCACCGCCCTTCGGGCGATCCGGCTCTCGACGGTCTTCTTCATCGTCTCGTGCGTCATCACCCTCTCCACCCATCACTCGATCGGATTGTGGACGGTGTTGCTGTTCTTCCTCGGCCACGTCACGCTGACCGGCGCCGAGCTCTACCTCTCGGCCGCGAGCTGGACGTTCGAGGCCGAGCTGATGGACCCGCGACGTCGTGGGGAGTACCAGGGCACCGCCGAGCTCACCGGAACCCTGGGCCGGGTCTGGGCGCCCGCGCTCTACACGTTCCTCGCCCTGAGCTGGGGATCCGAGGGCTGGTTGGTCATCGCCGGCATCTTCACCCTGGGCGCGATCGGGATGCACCCCTCGGTCAAGGTCGCGAGACGCTTCCTCGAACGCAACGTCCCGGCCGACGTGCTGGCCGACGCGTCCGCCTCAGCAGTCGACGACGAGGTCGTGCCGCCCGGTCCTCCCACCATGGAGCAGCCCACCGGGTCAGGAGGCGTCAGCCCCCTGTCACAATCCAGCGGTGGCAACACCGTCTGCCTGGCTCGCCGGAGCACGCCCTCGCACCCTGCCCGCCGCTGTGGCGCCCGTCCTGACGGGCACCGGCGTTGCGGCGTACGCCGATGAACCGGTGTGGTGGAAGGCGGCGCTCGCGCTCATGGTCAGCCTCGCGCTCCAGGTCGCGGTCAACTACGCCAACGACTACTCCGACGGCGTCCGCGGCACCGACGACGATCGCGTCGGCCCGATGCGGCTCGTCGGCTCGGGCGCGGCCTCGGCCGGGGCCGTCAAGGGCGCTGCGTTCGCCGCCTTCGGTGTCGCTGCCGTGGCTGGTCTCGTCCTGGCCGCCACGACCGCCTGGTGGCTGGTCGCGGTCGGTGCGGTGTGCGTGCTGGCCGCCTGGTTCTACACCGGCGGCTCGAAGCCCTACGGCTACCTCGGCCTGGGTGAGGTGATGGTGTTCGTCTTCTTCGGCCTGGTCGCGGTCGTCGGCACGACGTATGTCCAGACGGAGACGTGGGAGTGGCCGGCGCTGTTCGCCGCGGTAGGTGTAGGGGCGCTGGCCTGCGCGATCCTGGTCGTCAACAACCTGCGGGACATCCCCGGCGACACCGTGTCCGGCAAGCGCACCCTCGCGGTCAAGCTCGGCGCCGACCGGACCCGCGCGCTCTACGCGCTGCTGGTCCTCGCCGCGGCCGCCGCGGTCGTGGCCGTCGCCGTGTCCACGACCTGGTGGGCGCTGCTCGGGCTCGGGTTCCTCGCGGCGGCCGTCCCGGCGGTCCGGGTCGTCACGGGCGGTGCGACCGGTCCCGCCCTGGTGCCGGTCCTGCAGCAGACCGGCGTCGCCCAGCTCGTGTGGGCCGTCCTGGTCTCAGCTGCCCTGGCGCTCGCCACCTGAGCCGTAGGCTGGCCGCATGCTCGAGTTCCTGGTCATCGTGGCCATCGTCGTCGCGGCAGTGGTCGTGTGGCGACGGAGGGTCCCTCTGCTGGCGAAGCTCCTCGGACAGCCCGAGTCCCGGGTCAACCGGCAGCTGAACCGCAAGCGCGACTACTGAGGGCCGCTAGGGCGAGTCTCCCTAGTCC
>JBKKBU010000168.1:0-19837 GCA_046713755.1 Mycobacteriales bacterium | reverse complement strand
TGTCGATGATCCTGGTGCCGACCGATGCCGAGGGCTTCAGCTGGACGCCGGTCAACACCATCGGCGGCGGCTACACCAGCGCTACCTACTACGACAACGTCCGGGTGCCGGTCGAGAACGTCGTCCTCGGTGAGAACCGCGGCTGGGAGCTCATCACCAGCACGCACAACCACGAGCGCGTCTCGCTCTCCAGCGCCGGCAGCATCGAGCGCAAGGTCAACGACGTACGACGATGGGCGCAGGAGACCAAGCTGTCCGACGGCCGGCGGGTCATCGACCAGGAGTGGGTGCAGACGGGCCTGGCCCGGCTGCACGCCAAGACCGAGTTCCTGCGGCTGCTCAACTGGAAGGTCGCGTGGTCGGTGACCCAGGGGTCGCTCAACCCCGCTGACGCCTCCGCGGTGAAGGTGCTCGGCAGCGAGCTCTACATCGAGGCCTACCGGACGCTGATGGAGATCATCGGCCAGGCATCGACGCTCACCCGCGACTCGGCCGGCGCGGTGCTCGGCGCCGAGCTCGAGCGGGCCATGCGCAACACCCTCGTCCTCACCTTCGGCGGCGGCACCAACGAGATCCAGCGCGACATCATCGCGATGGTCGGGCTGGCCATGCCCCGCGCCCCCCGCTAAGGAGCTTGCCGTGGACTTCACGACCACCGAGGACCAGCAGGCGCTGGTCGGACTCGCCACCCAGATCCTGGGGGAGCGGGCCACCCCGAAGCGGCTCCACGAGCTCGAGCGCGCCGGTGAGTGGCTCGACCTCGAGCTCTGGCGGACGCTCGCCGCCGCCGGCATCGTCGGCGCCTCGCTCAGCGAGGACGTCGGCGGTGGGGGGATGGGGTTCATCGAGCTCGCGCTGCTGCTCGAGCAGGTCGGGGCCCATGTCGCGCCCGTACCGCTGCTCGAGACCGTCCTGTGCGCGGCGCTGCCGATCGACGTCTTCGGCACCGCCGAGCAACGCCAGCGCGACCTGCCAGGCGTGGTCGCCGGTACGACGATCCTGACGGCTGCCCTCAACGAGTCGGGTCGCGACGACCTGCTCCGCCCGACCACGACGGCGGTCCTCGACGGGGAGGCCGTGCGCCTCACCGGGGTGAAGTCGGGCGTGCCCTTCGCTGCGACGGCGGCCCGCATCCTGGTGCCTGCCTCGCTGGCCGACGGCCGGGTGGTGCTGGCCCTGGTCGAGCCCACCGGCGCGGGCGTCACGGTGCGCGGCCAGACCGCGACCCACGGCCAGCCGCAGGGCGAGCTCGAGCTCTCGGACGCCTACGCCGAGCTGCTCGTCGGCCCCGACGAGGGTGCCGACGCACTCGCCTGGCTGGTCGACCGCGCGCTGGTCGGCCTGGCGGCGACGGGGCTCGGGGTGAGCAGTCGGGCGCTGTCGATGTCAGCGGCGTACACGACCGGCCGCGTGCAGTTCGGTCGGCCGATCGCCACGTTCCAGGCGGTCGGTCACCGCCTCGCCGATGCCTACATCGACGTCGAGGGCATGCGACTGACGATGCTGCAGGCGGCGTGGCTCCTCGACGCGGGATTGCCCGGTCGGGACGAGGCCCGGGTCGCCAAGTGGTGGGCAGCCGAGGGCGGTCACCGGGTCGCGCACGCCACCCAGCACGTCCATGGCGGCATCGGCATCGACGTCGAGTACCCGCTGGCACGCTACTTCTGCTGGTCCAAGCACGTCGAGCACGCGCTCGGCTCCGCCCAGGCCCAGCTGCTCACCCTCGGGGCGATCCTCGCCGCCGAGCCCGTCTGAGGAAGGCCCCCCTTGTCTGCCGCTGCGTCTGACCGTCTCTCCCTAGATGGCCGCTCCGCGCTGGTCACCGGCGCCGGCGCCGGCCTCGGCCGCGCCGAGGCACTGGCACTGGCAGCTGCCGGCGCCGCTGTCGTCGTCAACGACTACTCCGCCGACGCCGCCCAGGCGGTCGTCGAGGAGCTCCGGGCGAGTGGGGCGCAGGCCGTGGCCGCCGTCGGCGACGTCAGCGACTGGTCGGTGGCCGAGTCGCTCGTCCAGACCGCCGTCAGCGAGTTCGGTCAGCTCGACATCCTGGTCAACAACGCCGGAGTGCTGCGGGACCGCACGATCTTCAACGTCACCGAAGCCGAGTGGGACACCGTCCTCGCGGTGCACCTCAAGGGTCACGCGGCGACGTCGCGCTTCGCGACGGCCCACTGGCGGGACCGCTCGAAGGCCGCCGGCGGTGAGGTCTACGCCAGGGTCATCAACACCTCCTCCGAGGCCTTCCTCTACGGCTCAGGAGGGCAGCCCAACTACGCCGCGGCGAAGGCAGGCATCACGGCCCTCACGTTGTCGATCCACAACGCCTGCGGCCGCTACGGCGTCAAGGCCAACGTGATCTGCCCGCGGGCCCGCACCGCCATGACGGCCGACGTCTTCGGCGCAGCACCTGAGGGTGACGACGCGCTGTCGGCCGACAAGGTCGCGCCCTTGGTGGCCTATCTCGCATCCCCGGCTGGCGAGGCCATCTCCGGCCAGGTGTTCGTCGCGTACGGCGGCATGATCGCGCTCGCCAGTGCCCCGGCGGTCGAGAAGCGCTTCGACGCGAGCGGGCCGACCTGGACCGGGGCCGACCTGGACGGCGCGCTCGGCAGCTACTTCGCCGACCGCGACCCGCAGCAGACCTTCATCGCGGGGGCTTTTTACGGCTTGTCCTAGTTCGGGGAGGGATGTCCTGGCCAGCGGGACGCCCCTGCCGCGCCCTCGACAGGTCCCAGATACACCCGGACGATGAGCAGGATGTGACCAGCACCACATCGAAAGACTCTGCAGGGCCCGCGCGCAACGTGGGCGTGACTCCCCGCAAGCCCAGCCTCAGGAGTGTGTGTGTCAGCGACCGACGGCAGCGTCGCCGCCCCGGTAGGGGCTGGTCGTGATGCTTGACCAGTTCCTGACGTTCAGCGTCATCGGGATCGTCGCCGGCGCGACGTACGCGATCGCGGCCAGCGGGCTCGTCCTGACCTACGCCACCTCCAACGTCTTCAACATGGCCCACGGGGCCGTCGGCATGGTGATGACCTTCCTGTACTGGGAGGTCAGCGTGAACCAGGGCTGGCCGGTCTGGCTCGCCCTGCCGTTCGTCTTGCTGGTCGCCGCCCCGCTGCTGGGGCTGGTGCTCGAGCGGGTCATGATGCGCAGGCTGACCGAGGCGCCGGTGGCGATCGCCCTCGTCGTGACGGTGGGTCTCCTGGTCGCCTGCATCGGAGTCGCCCAGTACATCTGGAAGCCCAGTGGGCGCAACATCCCGGAGTTCTTCAACGGCCAGGCCATCGAGCTCGGCTCGATCCGGGTCACGATCCACCAGATGATCACCTTCAGCATCGCCGCGGCCGTCGCGGGCGGGCTCTACGTCTTGCTCAACCGCACGCGGATCGGCACCGCGATGCGCGCTGTCGTGGACAACCGCGAGCTGCTGGCCCTGCATGGTGCCCGCCCCAACCTGCTCAGCGGCTTGTCGTGGGCGATGGGCAGTTCCCTCGCGGCGCTGGCCGGGATCCTGATCGCCCCCCAGATCACGCTGGACTACTTCACCCTGACCATCTTGGTCATCAGCGCCTACGCCGCCGCGATGGTGGGGCGGCTCCGCGACCTGCCGCGAACCTTCGTCGGTGCCCTGGTGCTGGGGCTGCTGACGTCGTACGGGCAGTGGGCCGTGCAGTACATCCCGCGCGACTTCCAGGAGAGCTCCGGTGGCTTGGTCCAGGGAGTGCGGCTAGCCCTCCCGACGCTGTTCCTGCTCGGCGCCATGCTGGCGCTGCCGCAGGAGAAGCTGCGGGTCGGCCGCCTCTCGGGGACGGTGCTGCCGGCACTGCCGTCCTGGCGCAAGTCGTTCATCTGGAGTGCCGTCTTCCTGGTGGGCATGGCCGTCGTCACATCCACCCTGTCGCCGGCCGACAACTCGCGCTTCGGTCAGGCCCTCTGCTTCTCCCTGATCATGCTGTCGCTGGTGCTGCTCACCGGCTACGGCGGCGACGTCTCGCTGTGCCAGCTGAGCTTCGTGGGGGTCGGCGCTCTGGTCGCCACCCGGGTGATGCCCTTCCTCGGCCTGGGGTCGATCTCGATCTGGTCGATCATCGGAGCCTTCTTGGTCGCCGGCGCGGTGGGGGTGGTGGTGGCTGTCCCTGCCCTGCGCCTGCGCGGGCTCTACCTCGGGCTCGGCACCCTTGCGGTTGCCGCGGCGATGGACCACCTCGTCTTCGAGACCCGCATCCTCGGATTCGGGGCGGCGGGGTCCAGCCTGGCGATCGAGCGGCCCGCGCTGCTCGACTCCGAGGCCCGGATGACGTTTTCCGTCGCGGTCGCCTTCGTGGTCATGGGCATGGCGGTGCTGGCGATCCGGCGTGGGAAGTACGGCCGGATCCTGCTCGCGACCCGGGACAGCTCGGCCGCCTGCGCCACGCTGGGCTACAGCACCACGATGGTGCGGGTCGCGGTGTTCGGGGTCAGCGCGGGCCTCGCCGGCGTCGCAGGCATCTTCTACGCGGGGGTGCACACCCAGGTCGGCACGTTCAACTTCACCTTCTTCGGCAGCCTGCCCATCCTGCTGTTCGCAGCGGTCGGCGGTATGACGTGCGTGTCGGGTGCGCTCGCGGGCGGACTGTTCTACGGGTTGCTGCCGGTCATCAACGAGCAGTACCCGTCGGTGGCGCCGCTGGCGTACGTCGTGCTGCTCGCCGGCATCCTGCTGCTGGGCGGCAACCCCAACGGCCTGGGCAACCAGCTGTTCGGACTGCGGGCCCGACGGTTCGGCCAGCCGGTCGAACCGCCCGGTTCGCAGGTGCCCGCTGAGATCGACCTCCAGGACGGCCGCGACAGCCGTGGCCCGCGCACCCGCGTCGAAGAGGGTGGTCTCGTTGGCTCTGCTTGAGGTCGACGAGGTGGTCGTCCGCTTCGGCGGCGTCGTCGCCGTCAACGGCGCGAGCTTCGAGGTCGACGAGGGCAAGGTCGTGGGTCTGATGGGGCCCAACGGCGCCGGGAAGACGACGCTGTTCAACGTCATCACCGGCCTGCAGGACCCCACGGCCGGTCGGGTGCGCTTCGACGGGCGCGACCTGGACAACGTGGCCCCGCGGCAGCGGGCGCTTCGCGGTATCGGCCGGACCTTCCAGCGCCTCGAGGTCTTCGGGTCGCTGTCGGTGGGGGACAACATCAGGGTCGCCGCCGAGATGCGGGGCCTCGACGACCCGGAGCAGGTGCGCGACGCACTGCTCGATCGGGTCGGCCTCCGGCCGTTTGCCCGGGTGCCTGCCGATGCCGTCCCGACCGGGATCGCCCGCTTGACCGAGCTCGCCAGAGCCCTGGCCTGCAACCCGCGGCTGCTGCTGCTCGACGAGCCGTCGTCCGGGCTCAACGAGGTCGAGACCGAGGACTTCGCCGTGCTGGTCCGGTCCCTCGCCGAGGACGACGGTCGCTCCATCCTGATCGTGGAGCACGACGTGGAGCTCGTCCTGGGGCTCTGCTCAACCATCCACGTCCTGGACTTCGGCACGATCATCGCAAGCGGTACGCCGAAGCAGATCCAGGCCGACGTCCGCGTGCAGGACGCCTACCTGGGTGCGGACACCGGTGCCGCCGATGCTGCCGAGCTCGAGCCGGTGGGCGCGTGAACGCGCCCCAGATCCCGCCGGCGCTCGAGGTCGTCGACCTGGTCGCGGGCTACGGCCGGATCCAGGTCCTGCACGGCGTCTCGTTCGCCGTGCCTCGCGGAGCGGTCGTCGCCCTGCTCGGGCCCAACGGCGCCGGCAAGACCACGACCCTGATGTGCATCAGCGGTCAGCTCGAGCCCATGTCCGGACACGTGCACATCGGGGGTCACCACCTCAACGGGGCCGCCTCGGACCGCCTCGCGCGGGCCGGGCTGTGCACCATCCCCGAAGGTCGGGGGATCTTCCCGAACCTCACGGTGGAGGAGAACCTCAGGCTCTTCGCCTTCACCACCCAGCGCTCCGACGGTGACATCCGGGAGCGCACGTTCACGCAGTTCCCACGGCTGCAGGAGCGCCGCACCCAGCTGGCAGGACGACTGTCCGGCGGCGAGCAGCAGATGCTGGCGATGGCCCGCGCGCTGGCCACCGAGCCCAGCGTCCTCATGCTCGACGAGCTGTCCATGGGGCTCGCTCCCAAGATCGTCGAGGACCTCTACGCCATCGTCGCCGAGATCGCCACCACCGGGGTGTCGGTCCTTGTCGTCGAGCAGTTCGCCCGCCGAGCCCTCGCGGTCGCGCAGTACGCCGTGGTCATGGTCGGCGGTCGCGTGACCGCCGTCGGTGAGCCGAGCGACATCCAGGACGAGCTGTCCGCTGCCTATCTCGGAGGTGCCGCATGAATCGACGTCAGGCGAGAGCGCTCGCCACGGTCGTGCTCCTGTCCGGAGGGCTGGCGACGTTCGGGTCGCCCGCGCTCGGCGAGGAGATCCGCACGATGACCGGGCTGGGCGGCTTCAGCGTCAGCACCAACGCCGCGCCGTTCAAGACCCTCATCGATGACCCGAGCAACCCCCTCCCGCGGCCGCCGGAGGAGGCCATCGTCGAAGCTGACCCGTCCTTCACGTTGGCGCAGGTGGCCACCGGCCCGGCGTCCCGCGGCCTGGCGAGCAGCCTGTGGCCGGGCAACCTGCTCGGTGAAGGGATCGGCGCAGCCAGCAACGGCCAGCTCCCCGGCTACGCCGTCAAGGCGGATGCGCGTTACCCGGACAAGCCCTACACCGCACAGGACCAGTCCGGTGGCAGCGCGATGCGTGGCTCCGCGATGGGACTCGACGCCAGTGCGACGGCGCTCTCCGGACCGCTGTCGATCCCCGGCTCCGTGGACATCGGATCGATCACCTCGACGACGACCGCGACGGTCGACAAGACCAGCATGGCGATCGGTCACTCCACGAGTCGGGTGTCCGACATCAGCCTGCTGGGCGTCATCAAGATCGGCTCGGTGTCCACGGTGGTGGAGACCCGCAGCGACGGCAAGAAGCAGGCCGCCACCGGCAAGACGGTCGTCTCCGGTCTGTCTGTTGCGGGCCAGAGCTACGTCGTCGACGAGCAGGGCGCGCGCCCGGCGGGTGGCGCCGGCACGGGCCCCTTGCCGCTGGGGCAGCTGGACGTCGCGAAGGCCGTCGGGATCACGATCAGCGGTGTCAGCCAGACCGGCCGATCCGACGCCGGCGGAGTCGTTCGAGACGCCAAGGGACTGCGGATCACCGTGGACACCACGATGTATCGCGCTGCCCTCACGTCCAACACGCCGGGCCCCGTGACGGACGCGCTCTACCAGGCATTCGGCGGAATTCCCTTGCCTCCGCAGGCCGCGACCTACCGCAGCTTCCTCTACTACACCTTGTCGGCAACCCCCAAGATCACGTTCGTCCTGGGTGCTGCAACGAGCTTCACCGTGGCCAACCTGCCGCTGTCCTTCGCCTTCCCCACCTTCCCCACAACGACGCCGCCACTGTTCCCGCCCGGCACGACGCCGGGTCTGGTGCCGGCCGGGGCGCCGGTGCCAGGGGGAGCGCCGATCGCTGCTGTCGCACCTCCTGCCATCACCGGGGAGGTTCCCGTCGTGGCGCAGCCGGCCCTCACGGCCGCCTCCGGCTCTGACCCGCCGGCGCCGTTCGGCGGCATCGGCGCGCTGCTCGTGCTGGGCGCCGGCGTCCTGGCCGGCTTCGGTGGTTGGGGCCTGCTGCGGTTGCAGGGGATGGCCCTCGTGGGCGCCCTTGCCGGAGGTGGTTGCACCCTCGGAGCGCCGTCCTCAGTCCCTGACCTGCGCGGAGCGACGGCATGACGACCGACGGCTTCGGCGGCGTGTCGCCCCGCGGGACCGGCCGGCCGCGCTTGCGCGGGACCGACGGCCTCACCGTCGCCGCCGCCGTCCTCATGCCCCTCGGCGTAATGGTGATCCTGCTCGGCTGGTACGGCGCCGCGCACACGCCCTACCTGTTCGAGCAGGTGCCCTACCTCATCTCCGGAGGCCTCGTCGGGCTGGCCTTCGTGCTGGCTGGCGGCTTGGCGTACTTCGGTGCCTGGATCGCTCGCGGGGTCACCGGCCAACAGCGGTCCAGCGATGAGATCGCCGCGCTGCTCAGGGAGATCCGGGACGAGCTGGGGAACCGCCCGGCCGCGCCCGGCCCGGCCCGGCGTGGCACGACCGCGCGAGCGAGTGACGGCAGGCAGGGGCTCGTCGCGACTGCGGCGGGTTCGATGCTGCACCGGCCCGACTGCTCCGTCATGACTGGCCGCGACGATGCCCGTCCCGTGACGACGACCGCGGGACTCACGCCGTGCGGCCTGTGCAACCCGCTGGCCACGGCCCCGGTTTAGCTCCGATCCAGCTCACTGCACGCTGACCCCTCGACGAGGAGATATTGATGCGCCCCACCCTGCGACTGGTAGCGGTCCTCATGCTGGCCTCGCTGTCGACGGCCGCCTGCGGCAGCCGGTTGACCACCGACCAGCGGACCGCCGCCCTGGCGCAGGGCGGCGGCAGCGGCAGCGGTTCGGGCGCTGCCACGGGTGAAAGCACTGGCGGCGCTACCGGAGCCGGCGCTACCGGCGGCGCAGGCAGCACGGGGGCCGGCACGGCCACCGGGACGACGGGTGTGGTGGGCCCTGGATCGACGGGCGCCGGCACGGTCGGCGGCGCAACGGGAACGACCGGTGGGCCTGGCGGTGGGGCCGGCGCAGGTAGCGCGACGGGAGGAGCGACCGACTTCACCAAGGCGCCTGCCGGAGGCAACGGCGGAGCCACCGACGTCGGGGTCACGGCGACCTCCATCACCGTGGCCAACGCCAGTGATGTGAGTGGCGCCGTTCCTGGGCTCTTCGAGGACGCCCGGTTCGCCACCCAGGCGTACTTCAAGTACTTCGCAGCGCGCTACGGCACGCTCTACGGGCGCAAGATCAACGTGCTGGCTCTCGACACCCAGCTCGACTCCGGCGCCAACCGCAGCGCGAGCCTGCAGGTGTGCTCCGACGCCTTCGCCGGCGTCGGGTCGGTGTCCGCGTTCGACCAGGGCGGCGCTTCTGCCATCGCCGACTGCAAGGTTCCCGACCTGCGTGGGCTGTCCACGACGGACCAGATGAAGGCCGTGCCCAACGCCTATCCGATCAACTCGGCCGGCACCGGCGGCAAGCGCTCGCTCGCCGTCTTCGGGTGGGCGGCCGAGAAGTTCCCCGATGCGATCAAGGCAGCGGCCTACGTCTACAGCGACGGTGACGTGACCCGCCAGCTCGCCAAGCAGGACATCGACGGCGCCCAGAAGGTCCTCAAGTTCAACTTCGTCAAGGAGATCGCCATCGGCACCTCCGAGACCAACTACGCACCGGCAGTGAGCGAGCTCAAGAGCGCGAAGATCACCTACGTCACCTTCGTCGGTGCCTACCAGCAGGCCGCGAACCTCGCAAAGGAGTTCGCGCGGCAGAACTTCAAGCCGACGGTCTACCAGCCCACCGTCACGGCGTACGCGCCCAACTACATCCAGCAGGCTGGTGCTGCGTCTGAAGGCACCTACGTCGCGGTGTCACCCTCGCTGCTGGAGGAGGTGAACGGCAACCCCGAGCTCCAGCTCTACGCCCAGTGGCTCCAGCAGGTGAAGCCCGGTGCGGTGCCGACGGCGATCGGCCAGTTCGCCTGGGGTGCGGCGGCGCTGTTCGTCGAGCAGATGATCAAGGTAGGCCCGCGGCCGACCCGCAAGGCGCTGCTCGCCCGCATCCCCGGGATCCGCAACTACAGCGGCAACGGGCTGTTTCCCGGCCAGGACGTCGGTGGCCGCGAGCTCGGCGACTGCACGGCCATCGTCCAGGTCAAGAACGGCAAGTTCGTACGCATCGAGCCACTCGGTGTGCGGGCCCTGCGATGCAAGGACGGGGTGTGGAACACCAAGACCCAGAAGCTCGAAGAGGGCTTCCCGCCCAGGTAGCGCGAAGTCAGTCGCGCAGGACGATGTCGATGGCGCGCTCGATGTCGGCCCACACCTGATCGGCATCGATGCGACCACCCAGCCAGGCGAGCTGGCGGGCGAACCAGACGTCCTGCAGGATGCCGATCCGAGCCGGGTCATCGGCGGTGACCTCGCCGTCCGGGTGCATCGCAGCGGTGATGAGGCCGGCCATGCTCTGCCGGATGGCGGACACCTCGCCGGCCACCGTCGCATCGGCAGCCATCATGGCTCGCAGGATCGCCTCGGTGAGGTTGGGGTCCTTCTGCAGCGATCGGGTGGTGCGCTCCAGGACGTAGGCAACGCGGTCGCGGGGGCTGTCACCTGGGATGGTGCGGCGCTGCACGCGGGCGCTCATCGAGTCGAGCTCGTAGGCCATCGCCGACACGAGCAGGTGCACCTTGGACGGGAAGTAGCGGTAGAGCGTGCCGAGGGCGACCTCGCTGCGCTCGGCGACCTCACGCATCTGCACGGCCTCGTAGCCGCCCCGGCTCGCGAGGGCCAGGGTCGCTTGGATGATGCGGGCGCGGCGGGCGCGTTGGGCAGACGTCTCGGCCAGCACGTCCGGGGCGCCGGTCCCGACGACTGCTCCGACCACGGTGGTCCACCTTCCTCGACCGGTCAAAACTAGCACCGGTTCTAGTTCTTCCCGGGTACCTGAATAGTCAGGGACTGGTGTCGCAACAAGAACGTGTTCTAGTATCCGGCTACTACCGGCGAGAGGCAAGGGCGCATGGCGATCGGCGTGAGCGAGGACCACGAGGCGCTGGCACAGGCCGTGCGCGGTTGGGCGGAGCGCGCCGGGGTCCACGACAGCGCACGGGCGGCACTCGAGGGTCCGGAGCAGCGCCCGGCCTGGTGGCAGGGCATGGCCGAGCAGGGCCTGCTCGGCCTGCACATCGCGGAGGAGCAAGGCGGCTCCGGCGCGGGAGTCTTGGAGCTCGCGGTCGCTGTCGAGGAGCTGGCCCGTGCTCTCGCCCACGGGCCCTCGCTGCCGACCGCCTTCGCGAGCACCGTCCTTGCGCAGGTCGGAGGTACGCCGGGCAAGGAGCTGCTCCCCGGGTTGGCCGACGGGTCGGTGACGGCGGCCGTGGCCTTGACCACCGGTTCGCTGCAGGCCACCGCCAGCGCCGACGGCATCGTCGTGAGCGGCACGGTCCGGCCGGTGCTGGGCGGGGCGCTGGCGGACCTGCTCGTCCTCGGAGCGGGCAGTCCGGCCGGCGAGCACTGGTTCGTCGTCGACGCCGGGGCTGTCACAGTCACGCCGCTGGACGGCCTGGACGGCACCCGCCGACCGGCACAGGTGACGCTGACCGACGTTGCCATCCCGGCCTCACGACTGCTGCCGGGGCTGACGCTCGAGCGGGTCCGCACCATCGTCGGCGTGCTGGTGGCTGCCGAGCTGACCGGGCTGGCCGGCTGGGGGCTCGACACCGCTACGTCGTACGCCAAGACCCGGGAGCAGTTCGGCAAGCCGATCGGCGCCTTCCAGGCGGTCAAGCACGCCTGCGCCGACATGCTGGTGCGGGTCGAGCAGGCCCGGGCCACGACCTGGGATGCCGCCAGGGCGCTCGACGAGCAACCCGGGGCGGAGCAGGAGCTGTCAGCGGCGATCGCGATCGCGACCGCGGTCGATGCCGGCGTCGACAACGCCAAGGCTGCCCTGCAGGTGCTCGGCGGGATCGGCTACACCTGGGAGCACGACGCCCACGTCGTGCTCAAGCGCGCCCTGTCGCTCCGCGCCCTGATCGGCGACAGCTCGCAGTGGCGGGCCAGAGCGGCAGACCTGGCCTTGGGGGGCGCCCGACGCCGGCTCGAGCTGGATCTCGGTGCTGACCAAGACTCTTTGCGCGAGCAGGTGCGGGCCACCGTTGCCGCTCTGCCGACCGACCCCGCGGAGCGCAAGGTCGTTCTCGCGGACAGCGGGCTGCTCGTCCCGCACTGGCCGGAGCCGTGGGGGCGCGGTGCGAGCGCCGTCGAGCAGCTCGTCATCGACGAGGAGCTCGCCGCCGCCGGCGTCAAGCGGCACGACCTCATCATCGGCGGTTGGGCGGCGCCGACGATCGTGGCCCACGGGACGCCGGAGCAGATGGAGCGCTTCGTCCGCCCGACCCTGCACGGTCAGGTGGTGTGGTGCCAGATGTTCTCGGAGCCGGGAGCCGGCTCCGATCTCGCCGGCCTGACGACCAAGGCCGAGCGGGTCGAGGGCGGTTGGCGGCTGACGGGTCAGAAGGTGTGGACCTCGATGGCGCAGGTGGCGGACTGGGCGATCTGCCTCGCCCGCACCAGCGGCACCGGCAAGGGCCCGGACCGGCACCAGGGCATCACCTACTTCCTGCTCGACATGACGGCGCCGGGTGTCGACGTCCGGCCGTTGCGGGAGCTGACCGGGGAGGCGGCTTTCAACGAGGTCTTCCTCGACGACGTCTTCGTCCCGGACGACTGCGTCGTCGGCGAGGTCGACCGGGGCTGGCCGCTGGCCCGCACGACGCTCGCCAACGAGCGGGTTGCCATGAGCAGCGGCAGCCCGTTCGGCCGTGGTGTCGAGGACGTGTTGGCCGACGTGGGCCGGCTGCCGGCGGTCGACCCGCTGCTGAAGGACCGTGTCGGTCATCTGGTCTGCGAGGCCCACGGCCAGGCCTTGCTGGCCTTCCGGACCACCCTGCGCCAGCTGTCGGGTGCTGAGCCCGGCCCCGCGTCCAGCGTCCGCAAGCTGGTCGGCATGCGCCACCAGCAGGACACCGCGGAGCTGCGCTTCGAGCTGCTCGGCATGGAGGGTGTGACGACGGAGGGGGTGGCCAAGCAGCTGGCCCGCACCATGCTCAACACCCGCTGCCTGACCATCGCGGGCGGCACCAGCGAGGTCCTGCGCAACGTCGTCGGGGAGCGCATCCTCGGTCTGCCACGGGAGGTCTGATGACGGCTGATCTCAAGCTCGGACTGATGCTCGGCTACTGGACGGGCGAAGGTCCGGGCGACGTCATCCCCACGGTGCAGGCGGCTGAGGACGTCGGCTTCGACTCGGTGTGGACCGCGGAGTCCTGGGGGTCCGACGCGTTCACCCCCCTGGCCTGGTTGGGATCCCACACCTCGCGCATCAAGCTGTCCACCGGACTCGTGCAGCTCTCGGCGCGCACCCCGGCGGCGACCGCCATGAGTGCCATGACGATCGACCGCATGTCGGGCGGCCGGATGCAGCTCGGCCTCGGCGTGAGCGGGCCGCAGGTCGTCGAGGGCTGGTACGGCGTGCCGTTCCCGAAGCCACTGGCCCGGACCCGCGAGTACGTCCAGGTGATGCGCGACATCTGGCGCCGCGAAGGGCCGGTCACCAACGACGGGCCGCACTACCCGCTGCCCTACCCGGGCGGCACCGGGCTCGGCAAGCCTCTCAAGGCGAACATCCACCCGCTCCGCCCGGAGATCCCGGTGTTCCTCGGGGCCGAAGGGCCCAAGAACGTCGCCCTCGCGGCCGAGATCGCCGATGGCTGGCTGCCGATCTTCTTCCACGTGGAGAACGCCCCGGCGGTCTACGCCGACGCGCTGGCGGTGGCCAAGCCCGGTTTCGAGGTGGCGTGCCCGGTGACGGTCGTCGTCGACGACGACACCCAGCGGGCCATCGAATGGGTCAAGCTCACGATGGCCTTCTACATCGGCGGCATGGGCGCCAAGGACACCAACTTCCACCTCGACGTGGTGTCGCGCTTCGGCTTCGAGGAGGAGGCGCACCGCGTGCAGGAGCTCTTCCTCGCGGGCGATCGCGATGCCGCGGTCAAGGCGGTGCCGGACGAGCTCTGCGACGGCATCGCGCTGTGCGGGCCGATCGAGCGGATCGCCGAGCGCCTCGAGCTGTGGCGCGCGAGTCCCGTCACGACCCTCGTCCTGGGTGGGGTAAAAGACCCCACCGTCATGAAGCAGCTCGCCGACCTGGTGCGGTAGGAGACCCGATGAGACTGGCCTACACCGATGAGCAGGAGCAGCTGCGCAAGGAGCTGCGCGGCTACTACCGGGACCTGCTCGACGACGACACCCGCGCGGCCCTCCGTGACTCGCACGGCATCGGCCCGGTGATGCGTCGCGTCGTCAAGCAGATGGGCGCCGACGGCTGGCTCGGCATCGGCTGGCCGAAGGAGTACGGCGGTCAGGGGCGCGGTCCGGTCGACCAGTTCATCTTCTTCGACGAGTCGATGCGGGCCGGCGCCCCCGTGCCCATGCTCACCATCAACTCCGTCGCACCGACCCTGATGGCCTTCGGAAGCGACGAGCAGAAGGCGACCTACCTGCCGCCGATCCTGCGTGGTGAGCTGCACTTCTGCATCGGCTACAGCGAGGCGGAGGCCGGCACCGACCTCGCTGCCCTCACGACCCGCGCCACCTTGGACGGCGACACCTACGTCGTACAAGGCCAGAAGCTCTGGACCTCGCTGGCCAGTGATGCGGACCTGTGCTGGCTGGCGGTGCGCACCGGCACCGAGGACAGCCGGCACCGCGGCATCTCGATCCTCATCGCGCCGATGGACTCGCCTGGCATCACGGCGACCCCGCTGTCGCTGCTGTCGGACCACGACATCTGCTCGGTGCACTGGGACGACGTCCGGATCCCGGCGGCCAACCTCGTGCTGGGCCAGGACAAGGGCTGGCAGCTCATCGTCAACCAGCTCAACCACGAGCGGGTCACGCTGTGCAGCCCCGGCATGGCAGAGAACGTCCTGCACGAGACGATCGCCTGGGCCAAGGCCGAGCGGCTCCCGGACGGCCGGCGGGTCATCGACCAGGAGTGGGTGCAGGTCAACCTGGCCCGCGCCTGGTCCGGCTTCGAGTTCCTCCGGCTGGCCAACTGGCGGGTCGCCTGGGCCGCGACGCAGGACGACCTGCCGATTGCGGACGCGAGCACCATCAAGGTGTTCGGCACCGAGCACTACCTGGAGGTCTTCCGGCTCTGCATGGAGGTCATCGGAGAGCGCGCCGGGTTGGTCGAGGGCTCGCCGGGCGCGCTGCTCGGCAGCCGGCTGGAGGCGCTCTACCGGAGCTTGCTCATCCTGACGTTCGGTGGCGGGACCAACGAGCTGCAACGCGATCTGATCGCGACGTTCGGTCTGGGCATGCCCATGGCGAAGAGGTAGGGGACCGACATGGACATGGCACTCACCGAGGAGCAGACCGCGATCCGCGACCTGGCCAAGCAGGTCCTGGCCGGTCGTGAGGACCGCGAGACCCGGGTCCGCACCGCTGCCGACCCCGAACGCTTCGATCGCCGGCTCTGGGCCGACCTCGCGGGCGCGGGGCTATTGGGCACGGCGGTCGCCGAGGACGACGGGGGAGCCGGTCTCGGGCTCCTCGAGCTCTGCCTGCTGCTCGAGGAGGTCGGCCGGGCCGCTGCCGAGATCCCGGCGCTCACGTTGGCGATGGGTGCCCTCCCGCTGGCTCGCTTCGGCACCCCCGCGCAGCGGGCGATCCTGCCGGGCGTCGTCGCTGGCACCGCCGTCGTCACGGCCGCACTGACCGAGCCCCACGGTGACCCCTACGCGCCGGCGACCGAGGCCCGGCCGACCGCGACCGGGTGGACCCTGCACGGCACCAAAACCGCTGTTCCAGCCGGGACGCATGCCGATGCCGTCCTGATCCCGGCCCGACTGCCCGACGGGACGGCCGCGGTCTTCGTCGTACCCGCAACGTCGCTGTCCCCGCAGCGGCAGACCAGCACGACCCGGACGCCCACCGCGCTCCTCGAGCTCGAGGGGGTAGCGGTCGACGCGGCCGACCTGCTGTCGGCCGACGACCCGGCCGCGGTGCTGCCCTGGGCGGTCGAGCGCGCGACGGTGGCGGCCTGCGCCCTGCAGGCCGGCGTGAGCGACGCGGCGATCCGGCTCACCGGCGGATATGTCACCGAGCGCCACCAGTTCGGCAAGCCGCTCGCGTCGTTCCAGGCCGTCGGCCAGCGCGCTGCCGATGCGTACGTCGACACCCACGCCATCCGGCTGACCATGCTGCAGGCCGCCTGGCGGCTGGACAACGCGATGCCCGCTGCGGCGCAGGTCGCCGTGGCCAAGCACTGGGCAGCCGAGGGCGGCCAGCGGGTGGCCCGCGCCACCCAGCACCTGCACGGCGGGATCGGAGTCGACCGGGAGTACCCGCTGCACCGCTACTTCCTGCTGGCCAAGGAGCTCGAGCTGTTCCTCGGTGGCGCGACCCGCCAGCTCGTGCGCCTCGGCGCCCTGCTGGCCGCCGACGACTCCCTCATCACCGTCTGACCCCGGGTCAGAGGACCCAGGGGGCTGGCTGGGCGTCGGGGCGCAGCAGGGCGTCCGTGCCGCCGTCGGCGACCACCAGCGAGCCGACCAGCAGCGAGGACTCCGGCCCGAGCAGCCAGGCGACCAGGGACGCAACCTCGTCGGCGCGGCCGCCCCGACCCAGCGGGATCGGGAAGAGCTCGAGCAGCGGTCCCACGGTGGCGTCGGCGCGCATCTCGGTCGTCATGGCCGTCTCGATCAGACCCGGCGCGATCGCGTTGAGCCGGATGCCCGCACCGATCCAGTCCGACGTCACGGCCTGGCGGCGCACCCACCGCGCCACGGCCGTCTTGGTCGCCGGGTAGACGCCGTCCATCGTCGGGATCCCAGCGGCCAGGTCACGCGCGGCTTCCTCATCGCCGGCCAGGCAGGCATCGACCAGGGCCGCGGGGACACCGGGCTGGCAGGTCGTCGAGTTCGACGAGATCGCGACGGCGGCCGAGTCGGCCGTCAAGAGCGGTCGCAGTCCGGCGAGCACCTCGACGGTCCCAAAGTGGTTGAGCGAGACCAGCAGCTCGGCCGACCGGCTCGGGAGCGGACCGACACCGGCGCAGGTGACGACGCCGGACAGTCCCTCCGGACACAGCTCCGCGACCCGCCGCACGGCGTCGTGGCGGCCGGAGCGAGTGGCGAGGTCCGCGACCACCTCCGCGTCCCGCAGGTCGACGCCGATGACCCGCTGGCCCTCGGCTTCGAAGCGCGACCGACAGGCGGCCCCGATCCCCGAGGCGGACCCGGTCACCACGATCGTCACGACGCGACCTTACGACGCCGGCAGACCCACCAGCTGGGCGCTGTCGTCCCAGAGCCGAGCGGCCGTCGCAGGGTCTTGGGCGTAGTCCTTGAGCCGGTGCGGCTTGCCATCGGCGAAGTACTCCCCGCTGACGGTCACCGGGTCGCAGGCCAGCTGCAGCGTCGTCTGCGCGCCGTCGGCGGGGGACTTGATGAAGGGCTTGGCCAGTTTCAGGAACAGCACGCCGATCTTGTTGTCACGCGCCAGTGACGTGGAGACAAAACCTGGGTGCAGGCAGTTGGCTGTGACGCCCGTCCCTTCGAGGCGGGCGGCCAGCTCGCGGGTGAACAGGATGTTGGCGAGCTTGCTGCGGCCGTAGACCTTCATCGGCTTGAAGGCACGGGTGCTCATGTAGTCGTCCGGTTCGAGCGCCCCGAAGGTGTGCGCGTCCGACGCCACGACCACGACCCGCGACGGCGCGCTCGCGATGAGCCGGTCCTGCAGCAGCCGGGTCAGGAGATACGGCGCCAGGTGGTTGACCGCGAACACCTTCTCGTAGCCGTCGACGGTCTCCTCGCGGTGCTGCAGCACGAGGGCGGCGTTGTTGATGAGCACGTCCATGCGAGGCCAGTCGGCAAGCAGCGAGTCGGCCAGCGCCCGGACCTGAGCGAGCTCACCGAAGTCGGCGACGTAGGTCCGCACCTCACCCGCGCCAGCGGTCCGGCATCGGACGGCGACCTCATCGAGGCGCCGCACGTCACGTCCCACCAGTCCAAGCGATGCGCCGCGCTTCGCGAGCCCCAGCGCCGTCGCCGCACCGATCCCGGCACTCGCCCCGGTCACGATGCACGCCTTTCCTGCCATGTCGCCCATGCGCTGATCAAAGCACTGGCGCGGGCTGGTCAGATGGGAGGTGTGGCGGCACCGACGTGGAAGCTCTGGTCGGCCCTCGGCATCGTCTACGTGGTCTGGGGCTCGACCTACCTCGCCATCGCGTACGTCGTCGAGACCCTGCCCCCGCTGCTCGCCGCGTCGATGCGGTTCGGGGCCGCCGCCGGCCTACTCGCCATCTTCCTGCTCGTACGACGTGGCCGCTCGGCCTTCGTCGCGACCGGGCGCCAGCTGCTGACGGCCGCCGGCATCGGGGTCCTACTGCTGGCCGGTGGCAACGGTGGCGTCACCCTCGCCGAGGATCGCGGCCTGCCGTCGGGCCTGGCTGCTCTGCTGGTCGCCGCGCTGCCGCTGTTCGTCGTCATCCTGCGGGTGGCCGCCCGGGACCGCCCGACCCCCCTGGCGCTGCTCGGCGTCGGGCTGGGCTTTGCCGGGGTCGCGGTCCTGCTGCTGCCGGGCAACCGACCCGAGGGCGTCAGCATCGTCGCCGCGCTGCTGGTTCTCGCGGGCACCATGTCCTGGGCGGTCGGGTCGGTCGTCGCCACCAAGGTCGCCCTGCCGCGCGATCAGCTGCTCACCACGGTCGTCGAGATGACCGGTGGCGCCGTGGTCCTGCTCCTGGTCGGGCTGCTGCGGGGTGAGCAGCTCGACGTGGGAGCTGTCGAGGCGCAGTCGTGGTGGGGTCTGGCGTACCTCGTGGTCTTCGGCTCGGTCGTGGCCTTCACTGCCTTCACCTGGCTGCTCGGCAACGCCCCGGTGAGCCAGGTGGCGACCTACGCCTACGTGAACCCGGTCGTGGCGGTCCTGCTCGGCGCGGCGTTCGTCGGTGAGCAGATCACCGCCACGACCGCGATCGGCGGGCTCGTCACGCTGCTCGCAGTGGCCGTCGTGGTCACCGAGGAGGGTCGCCGACGCAGAGCTCTGCTGGACGTGCCGGTCGACACACCCGTCGTCGTGGCTGCCGGTCAGAGCCCCACGGATCGGCACGGCCTGGAGCGCAGCTCGGCGACGTAGTCGTCCGGGGCGCCGGCGGTCTCCGCGGCGGCGGCCAGCACGCCGAGGTAGCGCGCCGACGGCAGCCCGCCCTCGTAGCCGTCGAGGACGTAGACCCACGCGACCCGCTCGCCGTCCAGGGTCGCGACCCGCAGCCGGATCTTGCGGTAGAGGCCGTTGTCGGCACCTTCCCAGCCGTCCAGGCCGCGCTCGTCCTGAGGGGTGATGTCGTAGAGCCCGACGAACACCTGCTCGCCGGGTGCCTCGACGAGGGTCGCCAGCGAGCCCTCCCAGCCGAGGTCCTCGGCACCGAAGGTCAGCCGCCAGCCCTCGAGCCAGCCGGTGCCCACGACGGGTGAGTGCGGGCAGCGCTCGAGCATCTGCTCGGGATCGAGGTTGCTGCCGTACGCCGCGTAGAGCGTCATGGGGCGGAGACTACCGAGGCGTGGCCCCGAGTCCGGGGACCATCGGCAAGGATGGTGCCGTGACTCGCATCTGCATCGTCGGTGGTGGCCCCGCTGGCTACGAGGCGGCGCTCGTCGCCATCCAGCTCGGAGCCGAGGTGACCCTCGTGGAGCGCGACGGCGTGGGGGGCATGTGCGTGCTCACCGACTGCGTCCCCAGCAAGACCCTCATCGCGACCAGTGATGCCATGACCACCTTGTCGCACGCTGACCGCGTTGGCGTCCATGCGACGGGGACGGTCGGGGTGGCGGTGGCCGAGGTCCATGCCCGGGTCAAGGCGCTCGCCCTCGCGCAGTCCGCCGACATCGCCGCCCGGTTGGCCCGTGAGGGTGTCCGGGTGGTCATCGGCAGTGCCCTGCTGGCCGGGCCTGGTCGGGTCGAGGTGGCCGGTGAGGTCGTCGAGTCTGACGTCATCCTGCTGGCCGTCGGCGCGCCCCCCCGGGTGCTGCCGGGCGCCGAGCCCGACGGCGGCCGGGGGGTGGACTGGCGCCCGCACTACGACCTGCCCCCGCGCCCCGCCCCCCA
>JBKKBU010000167.1:0-5990 GCA_046713755.1 Mycobacteriales bacterium | reverse complement strand
GTGTTGCGCATCCTGCTCATCTGCGTCGTCGCCAAGGCCCCTGCGCTGCGCGCCGTGCTCAGCCGCCGGCCAGCCGCTCGACCAGCGGTCCGACGCGGTAGGGGATGCGGGTCTTGATCACGACCTGGGTCGTCGTCGACACCACCCCGGGGCTCGACAGGATCTCGTGCACGACCTGCTGGAGGTCGTCGGTGGAGCGGCACGCGACCCGAGCCAGCAGGTCGCCGTTGGAGCCCGCCACCTCCTCGACGAGCAGCACCGCCGGGTTGCGCTCCAACGCCTCGCAGGCCTGCTCCATCTCGGCATGCCGCAGCGAGATCGCGACGATCGCGGACACGCTGTAGCCCAGCTCGCGCAGCTCCACTCCCCGGTCGTTGCGGCCGAGGACGCCCTCGCGGTGCAGCCGCTCCACTCGCGCCTGGGCGGTGTTGCGGACCACCCCCGCGCGCTCGGCCAGCTCGCTGACCGTCAGCCGTGGGTCGTCGACCAGCGCCTGCAGGATCTTGGCGTCGACCGCATCGGGGGTGAGCACGCTGGCGAGCGTAGAGCCGTCACGTCGCCGCGAGGTCGGGCAGCCCGCGCCACCAGGCCGAGAGCTCGGCGCCGCTGTGCTGCGGCCAGGTGGCAAACATCGCGTAGGTAGGTGCGAAGTCGAAGGTCCACCACCGATAAGGACCGACGCCGTTGCTGTCGGTGCTGTCCCGCCGGTAGGCGTTGCCGCTGGCGCCCTTGGAACCGGTCCATTGCTCCTGCGCCTCGGTCGTGGCCAGATTCTGAACCTCGACCCGCCGGTCCACCCGCGCCTGCGGCGTGGGGTAGTGCAACAGCTCGAGGTCGACCCCGTTGGCGTAGCTGCAGGCGATGATCCCGTCGGCGTGCGTGTCGACCTTCGACTCGCGCGGCCGGCAGGTCACGCCCGAGGCGTGCGCGACCCCCGGCCCCGCCCTGACGATTGTCGGCCACGCGGTGGCGATGCCGGACAGGTCAACCGCACCCCAAGCCGCCGAGACCGATGCGGACCCAGGAGCAGTCGATGCGCCGGTGCTGGAGGCTGCGCCGGTGCTGGAGCCGGCGCTCGGCGATGCCGGCTGGGTGGTCTGGCTGACCGGCCCGCTAGGCGTCACGCCAGCGACCTTCTCGACGTCGCCGCCGCCGCTGGTCAGGGCAACACCGGCGCCAGCAAGCACCACGGCGATTCCGACCCCGGCCAGCACCAGTGGCAGGCGCCTCCGGGACGCCACCACGGGAGGAACGGCGAGTGGGACCGCGAGCGGGACAAGAGGTGGCGGCGCAGGAGGTCCGGCGCCGTAGACCAACCGCGTCTCCGCCTTGCGTGGCACCACGGCCGCCGCTGCAGCCGCCAGCTCACCGCAGGTCGCGTAGCGGTCCTCGCGGTCCTTGGCCATCGCCTTGGCGACCACCGCATCGAAGCCCACCGGCACCCCGGGTGCGTCCACGCTCGGCAGCGGCGCCGGGAAGGACAGGTGCATGTTCAGCATGGCGACCGTCGAGTCGCCGCTGAAGGGCGGCCGCCCGACCAGGCACTCGTAGAGCACACAGCCCAACGCGTAGACGTCGACGCGGGTATCGAGCGCCTTGCCTTCGATCTGCTCGGGCGCGATGTAGTCAAGGGTGCCGAGGATCTCCCCCAACCCGGTGAGCCCGGTCTCGGACGTGGTGCTCTTGGTGATCCCGAAGTCGGTGAGCAAGACCCGCTCGACGCCGCCGGCCCGCTCGGGATGGCTCAGCAGGATGTTGGCCGGCTTCACGTCGCGGTGCACGAGCCCGTGCCGGTGCGCGGCGTCCAGCGCTGCCGCTGCCTCCCCGACGATCCAGACCGCGCGAGAGGGAACCAGCCGTTCGTGGCGATCGATCTCGGCCCGCAAGTCGCTGCCCTGGATGTACTCCATCGCGAGATACAGCCGACCCTCCCACTCCCCAGCCGTGTAGATCGTGACGACATTGGGGTGCCGCAGCGAGGCAGCGAGCTGACCCTCCCGCAGGAACCGGGCCCGCGCCGCTGCGTCGTCGGCCGTCAGGCTGCGCATCACCTTCACCGCGTCGACCCGGCCCAGGTGGGTGTGTCGCGCGAGGTAGACCTCACCCATCCCGCCGCTCGCCAGCACCCGCTCGACGACGTAGCCGGCGAACTCCTCACCCGACGTCAGCGCAGCCATGCCCGCAGTGTGCCGCTTCGCGGGCGCTGAGCGGTAGACCCTTAGGGCTCGTACGCCTGGGAGGTGTATTTCAAGCACATGCAGCCCTCGTCGAACTGCAGGTTGCGGAACAGTTGGGCGCCGTCGCGCAGCCCAGGCGCGATCTTGGTGCCGTAGGTGTTGGGCGACCGGTACGACGTGCCGAGCGATTCCCCTCCGGCGATCATGTCGGGGAGAAGGGTGCTCCGGGAGTTCTTGATGATGGCCTCGGAGAACCAGGCGATCTCGCAGGCGCCCAGCGCCACGGCGACGGACTGCTCCTGCCCGACCGGCAGGCCCTTCTTGCGCATGATGTTCAGGCACCGCTCCCGCTGGGGGTTCGGCGTGATCCCGACGTCGTTCGCCGGCTCGGTGCTCTGGGAGTCGATGGCGATCATGCCAACCAGCTGGTCCTGCGGGTGGCTGTCGAAGTCCGGCACGTTGTTGGTGTTGAGGCCGTAGCGCGGGTAGTAGCGCTGCGACTTGGCGTTCTGCATGAACAGCAGGGTCAGCCCGGCGCCGGTGAAGATGCCGGCCGGCCCGTCGGAGATGAAGACGTGGTCGATGCCCTGGTCACGGAACCGCAGCACAGCGCTGGCGATGGCCGACCCGGAGTCGCCGATCCCGTTGAAGCTCTGCGGGACGGCGACGTAGCGGACGTCGGTCGGCGTGAGGCCCGCGGCGCGCAAGGACGGGAGCCAGCCGTTGTCCATCGCGTACCTGTACTCGGCGTTGTCCCAGCTGATCAGCCCGATCTTGCCGGTCGGCCACTTCGGCTCCGGCTTGTGCCAACCCGCCTTGACCATGGCCTTGACGGTGTTCGCCGCAAGTCGTTCGAGGCGGATGCTCGCCGGCGCGAAGAGGTTGGGGAACTTCTGGTAGACCGGACCGGTGCCGCTGGCTCCGGTGGCGATGATGCCGGCCTTCAGGGCGCAGTCGTAGGTCTTCTCGCCCTGGAAGTGGATCGCGAGCACCTTGTTGTCCTTGGTGAACGTCTCGCACGCCTCCTGCCGCGACTGCTCGATGTCGGTGCTGACGCTGACCGGGTGGAAGACGGCAGCGAGCTTGCGGCCGAGCACGCCGCCACGGTTGTTCACCTCTTCGAGTGCGGCGTTGTAGTAGCGCCGGGTGTCCCCGGTGTCCTCGCCGGCCGCGCCCGCCGCGGCGTTGCCCGAGGAGCAGTCGGTGCAGTACGGGATGCCCAGTCGGATCTCGGTCGCTGTGACTCCGGGGCCGACGGCCGTACTACCGCCACCGGTCGCACCGGTGCCGCTCGTCCCCCCGGTGCCGGTCGTCCCGCTCGAGCTGCCGCCGCCGGAGGTGGAGCCGGTCGTTGGCACGAAGCCGGAGCCGCCGCTTCCCGTCGTCGAACCAGTCGATCCCAGAGCGGGGCCGCCGGTGGTCGATCCGGGCTGGGCGCTGCCGCCGACCACCGGAACCTCCAGGCCGGTGGTGGATCCGGTACCGGTCGTGCCCGTACTTGATGGCCCGAGCGCAGAGCCAGACTGCTGCGCGGTGGAGCCGCACCCGGCCATCAGCAGGCAGGCGGCAGCGGCGAGGGCGATGCGACGATGCGGGAGCGTCATGAGCGCATTGTCCGGTAGTTGTCCAGGGGGCGCCTCGTCGCCTGGGCCGAACGCCGAGTGCCGTCTCTGTCCCGGCGTACGAACGCGTGAGCGCGTCAGTCAGCGCATCACAGCCAGCTCGCGTCGAGGTTGCGCGAGATGCGATCCCCGAGCCGGTCGATGACCTCCTGGGGGGCGCGCAGCGAACCCAGCACCTGGATGTGCTCGATGGCCTCGTGGGCGAGCTCGGGCGTGACGGCGTTGTCGATGCGCAGGATGCCGACGACGAACACGCGCAGCTGCTTGCCCTCCCGCACCGCCTTCTCCAGGTCGCGCCGCCCGATCAGCGCGAGGCCGATGGTGGTAGCGGTCTCGGTGACCCGCCGCAGGCCAGGCTCGTGCTGGTCGGCGATCGCCCGGACGCCGGCCCGAATCACGTCGGAGCGGCTGGTGTACATGCCCTGGGCCACCAGCACGTCCAGCGTGCCCAGCTCAGCCGCGGACATGTTCACGCATACCTTTTCGGTCTCCATTTATACTCCTTGTGGATTCCAGGAGAGTATGCCACTCTGTCGGCCACACGTCCAGACCACTGGCCCGAGCGGCCGACCGGAGGCACCGATGGAGCAGGCAGCACTGCAGCAGGCACTGACCGACACGGCCGCGGAGTTCGAGGTGCCGGGCGCCACCGTCGGCGTCCTGATCGATGGCCAGGAGCACTACGCCTACGCAGGAGTCACCAGCGTCGAGAACCCGCTCCCGGTCGACGAGAACACGCTGTTCCAGTTCGGCTCCACCGGCAAGACCTACACCGCTACGGCGGTCATGCGACTCGTGGAGCAGGGCAAGGTCGACCTCGACGCCCCCGTCCGCACCTACCTGCCCGAGTTCACGCTCCAGGACGCGGACGTCGCGGCCCGCGTCACCGTGCTGCAGCTGCTCAACCACACGGCCGGGTGGGAGGGCGACCTCATGGAGAACACCGGTGACGGTGACGACGCGCTCGACAGGTACGTCGCCAAGATGGCCGACATCCAGCAGGTCAGCCCGCTCGGCGCCACGGTCTCCTACAACAACGCGTCCCTCTCGGTGGCGGGCCTAGTCATCGCCCGCGTCTGCGGGACGACGTACGAGCAGGCGATCCGCGACCTGCTGCTCGACCCGCTCGGGCTCACGAGCACCTTCTTCTTCCCGAACGAGATCATGACGCGCCGCTTCGTGGTCGGCCACACCCGCCACGACGACGGCCGGACCACGATCGCGCGACCGTGGGCCATGGCGCGCGGCAATGCACCCGCCGGCGGCATGAGCGCCAACGCCCGCGACCAGATCGCGTGGGCCGCGTTCCACCTGGGCGACGGCACCGCAGCCGACGGCACGCAGGTCCTGTCGGCCGAGGCGGTCAAGAAGATGCAGCAGTCCACGGTCGACATGGCTGGCAGCGCACTCGGTGACGCGGTCGGCATCAGCTGGCTGATCGGCAACGTCGACGGCACGCGGACCGTCGGGCACGGCGGCACCACCAACGGCCAGCACTCCGACTTCACGATGATCCCCGAGCGCGGCTTCGCCGTGATCTCGATGACCAACTCGGGGCCGAACGGACCGCAGCTGAACAAGAAGATGACCGCGTGGGCCCTTCAGAACTACCTGGGGCTGACCGAGGCCGAGCTCGAACCGCTCAGCCTTCGCGACGAGGAGCTGGCTGCCTACACCGGGCAGTTCGAGACGATCGCCGCGACGATCGAGATCACCGCGCACAACGGCCGCCTCGACGCCGGCATCACCATGAAGCCGGCGATGGCAGCGGCACTCCGCGAGAGCGGCGAGGACGTGCCTGAGCAGCCGCCCATCCCCCTGGCGATCCTCCCCGGCGACGGCGATCGCTACGTCGTCGCCGAAGGCCCCGCCAAGGGCATGAAGGGCTACTTCACCCGAGCGTCAGACGGCACGGTCGACGGGGTCCACCTCGGCGGGCGCTTGGCGACCCGGGCCACTGTTCCGGCGTAAAAGGGCAAGTCAGCTGGCATCCCAGGACGAGTGGGCCCCGACGTACTGCGGCGGGTAGCCCTGGCCCTTCGGCGGGTAGAGCAGCGCGAGGTCGCCGAAGGGCCCGCCCGGGGGCAGCCCCACTACGACTCGGTGCAACGCGACCGAGAACACGGAACACAGGACCGACGAGCCGGCCAGCCACATGACCACGATCAGCCCGACGGCGACGAGGCCGACG
>JBKKBU010000166.1:0-6711 GCA_046713755.1 Mycobacteriales bacterium | reverse complement strand
GACGAGGTGCCAGGCCCCGTCGTGGCCGGGCAGATCAGGGTCGACCAGGGCGAACGAGGTGTCCACGGTCGCCGCCGGCGCGAAGCCACGGGCGTCGATAGCGGCCTGCGCATCGACGACCCGCAGCGTCCAGGGCTGCACGCGTTGCGGGGGCGGCAGCTGACCGGGCAGCTCCAGGACCAGCTCCTCGGTGGGGCCCCGCCAGCGGACGGACGGCGCGACGGCGTCCCACGAACCGAGGCTGCGCAGCAGGGCGGCACCGGCCTCACCGGTGCGGGCGACGACCTCGTGGACCGTCAGCCCGGCGTCCGGCCCGTAACCCCGGCCCCGGTCATAGCTGGCGTAGCCCAGCGGAGTGCCATCCTCATCCTCGGCGAGCGCCACGACGTCGTGTCCCAGCACGGCATCGGGACCATCGGGGAAGCTCGCCCCCTCCCGGGTCAGCAGCCCAGCGGTGGACTCCCCGTACCAGGCATAGAGGTCATGGACGGTGGCGACGTCGTCGACGCCGGCCGTGCGCACGTGGACGCCCACCGGGTCGCCGGCGGCGCGGAGCAAAGCGGTCGGCAGCAGCGTGTGGTCCAGGGACCCGACGACCTCCCACCCCAACGGTCGGTAGAGCCCGACTGCAGTCGGGAACAGCACGCTGACAGCCTGGCCGGCCTCAAGCATCTGTGGGAGCAGGCTGCGCATCAGGCGCCGGGCCATCCCGCGCCCGCGACCGTCCGGGTGCACCGCCACGGCGGCAACCCCGCCCATGGGGACCCGCCGCCCACCCCACCACTGCTCGTAGGACCGGATGGTGGCGGTCGCCAGCAGACCTCCGGTCCCGTCGTCGATGCCGTACGACAACGCGCCATCGCTCGCCGGCGGCGCGACTGCTGCGGGGTCGCCGCCGAAGGCGAGCCGCGTGAGGGCCCGCTGCGCGTCGCGGTGCTCCTCACCGAGACTGACGATGTCGCGACTCACGACGTGCCCTTCTCCTGCGCTGCGGCGGCGAGCAGCTCCTCGGCGTGGCCACGAGCAAGTCCGCTGTCGAGACCGGCCAGCATGCGGGACAGCTCGGCCACCCGACCGGGCTCGTCGAGCGCCAGGACACCGGAGCGGGTCACCGATCCATCGTCCTGCTTCAGGACCTGCAGGTGCTGGTCGGCGAAGGCCGCCACCTGGGGCAGGTGCGTGACGACGAGCACCTGGTGGTCGCGCGCGAGCCGGGCCAGCCGCTTGCCCACCTCGGCGGCCGCCCGGCCCCCGACGCCCGCGTCGACCTCGTCGAAGACCATGACCGGGACCGGATCGGACCCGGCGAACACCACCTCGACGGCCAGCATGACCCGCGACAGCTCACCGCCGGAGGCACCCTTGTGCAGCGGGCGGGGCGGAGCACCTGGATGGGGCACGAGCAGCAGCTCGACGTCATCGACGCCGTCCGGCCCGGCCCGCAGGCTTCGATCGCCCACCGCGAGCCCAGGCGAGGCCGGCTGCTGCGTCACCGCCGCTGTCACCACCGCGTGCGGCATCGCTAGCGCGTTGAGCTCTGCGGTGACGGCAGTGCCGAAGTGCGTGGCGGCCGTCGTGCGGGCAGCGCTGAGCCGCCCCGCCAGCTCCGCGAGCGCCTGCTCCAAGGCGCTGTCCTCGGCCGTCAGCGCTGCGATGCGGTCATCCGCCCCATCGAGCTCCAACAGCCGATCGCTCGCTGCGGCGGCCCAGGCCAGCACGCCGGCGAGGTCGGCGCAACCGTGCCGTCGGACGATCCCGGTGAGCAGCGCGAGCCGCTCCTGGGCGACGGCGAGCCGCAGCGGGTCGGCATCGACAGCGGCGACATAGGAGGCGAGCTCCGTCGCGACGTCGGCCAGCGTGTGCGCGGCCGACATCAGCCGGCCGGCCAGCTCACCCAACGCCGGGTCGTGACCAGCTGCTGCCTCCAGGGCCTTGCGCGCACCGGTCACCAGGCCGAGGGCGTCGGGCTCGTCAAGTGCGGACTCGTCGCCGGTGAGCCCCTGCTGGGCGCCCGCAGCAGCCGAGCGCAGGTCGTCGGCGTTGGCGAGTCGCTCGACCTCACGGCGCAGGGAGTCGTCCTCGCCGGGCTGCGGCGCGGCAGATTCGATCTCGGCCAGTCCGAGCCGGAGCAACTGGGCCTCGCGATCGCGCTCGGCGGCGGCGGCGCGCAGCTCTTCGAGCGTGGCCCGGACGTCCCGCCAGCGGGTCCACTCGACCCGGAAGCGGTCCCGGAGCGCGAGGACCGCCTCGCCGGCGTAGCGATCCAGCGCCTGGCGCTGCTGGGCCGGCTTGAGCAGCCGTTGCTGGTCGCTCTGCCCGTGCAAGGCGAACAGGGTCTCCGCCAGCTCCCCGAGCACCCCGACGGGCACGCTGCGGCCGCCGATGTGCGCCCGTGAGCGGCCATCCACCCCGATCGTGCGGGAAATGAGCAACGTGCCGTCATCCAGGTCAGCGCCGGCGTCCTGGGCCCGGGAGAGCGCCGGATGGGCGGCGTCGAGGACCAACCGCCCCTCCACCACAGCGCGGGCGGAGCCCGGCCGGACCCGGCCCGGCTCGGCTCGGCCGCCGAACAGCAGCGCCAGGCCCTGCACCACCATCGTCTTGCCGGCCCCGGTCTCACCGGTCACCACGGTCAGCCCGGGCGAAAGCACGAGGACGGCGTCATCGATGACGCCGAGCCCCGCGATCCGGATCTCTTCCAGCACGGCTCCGACACTAGGCCCGGCTTCCGACGGCATGACGAACCCACGCCGTCCGCTGTGCAGGACGACGACCTCGCGCACGGCCGTCAGTCGGCGCGGCCGCGCCAACCCTCGACGGGGAGCGCGAACTTCTCCACCAGGGTGTCGGTGAAGGAGCGCGACCGGGTGCGAGCCAGCAGCACCGGGGTGACCCCGCGCCGGACCTCGACGCGGGCCCCGTGCGGCAGCGCCCGCGAGCGCCGGCCATCACAGGTGACGACCGCCTCGGCGCCGCCAGGGAGCACCTCCAACGCGACGACCGAGGACGGCGAGACCACGAGCGGGCGCGCGAACAGGGCGTGGGCGCTGACCGGGACGATGAGGGTCGCCTCGACCGCCGGCCACACCACGGGGCCACCTGCGGAGAAGGCGTAGGCCGTCGACCCCGTCGGGGTCGCGGCGACCACTCCGTCGCAGCCCCACCGCGACAGCGGCCGACCGTCGACCTCGACGACGACCTCGAGCATCCGCTCGCGGGCCGCCTTCTCGACCGAGGCCTCGTTGAGCGCCCACCCGGAGTCGACCTTGACGCCGTCCACCACCACATCAACGTCGAGGGTCATCCGCTCCTCGACGACGTAGGCCCGATCGAGGACCTGCTCGATGGTGGGCTCGAGCGCGTGGTGCTCCGCCTCCGCCAAGAAGCCGACATGGCCGAGGTTGACCCCCAGCAGCGGCACTCCCCCGCCGCGCGCCACCTCCGCAGCCCGCAAGATCGTGCCGTCGCCACCGAGGACCAGCACCAGCTCAGCACCCTGGGTGCAGTCGCGCAGTGGCACCAGCGTCACGCCGTCGGCGCCCAGCGCGTCGGCCTCGTCGGCATCGTCGCCCAAGACCCGCACCTCGACACCGGCCGCGAGCAGCCGTTCGACGACGAGCCGGCCGGCCTCGACCGTCGCCGCCCGACCAGTGTGGGCGATCAACAGCACCGACCGCTGCCCCGTCATGCCGCACACCCTGCCACGCCGCGCACCGCGCTCATGCCGGCCCGGCCTCGATCGCTGCTGCGAGGTCGTCGTCCGACAGCGGCGGGGCACCTCGCGCGAGCCACAGGAAGTACTCCACGTTGCCCGCGGGCCCCGGGAGCGGCGACGCCGTGACCCCCCGCACCCCGAGTCCGATGGCCAGGGCCTGACCCGCCACCTGCCGTACGGCGTCCGCGCGCAGCGCGGGATCGCGCACCACCCCGCCGGCCGGCAGCCGCTCCCGGCCCACCTCGAACTGCGGTTTCACCATCACCAGCAGGTCGGCTGCGGCCGTGCAGCACGACAACAGCGCCGGCAGCACCACCCCGAGCGGGATGAACGACAGATCGGCCACCACGAGGTCGACGGGGTCCGCGAGCTCAAGCGTCCGGACGTTGGTGCGGTCCAGGACGGTCACCCGGGGGTCGGTCTGCAGCGACCACGCCAGCTGGCCGTATCCCACGTCGGCGGCCACCACGTGCGCGACCCCGCGGCGCAGCAGCACCTGCGTGAAGCCCCCGGTCGACGCGCCCGCATCCAGCGCCCGGCGACCTTCGACACCCAGCCCGAAGGCATCCAACGCACCGATCAGCTTGTGAGCGCCGCGTGACACCCAGCTCTCACCGGGGACCGCGTCGACCAGCAGGGGCGTGGCCGGTTCGACGGCCGTGGCGGACTTGCTGGCGACCGCGCCGGCGACGCGTACCAGCCCGGCCGCGATGAGCTCACTAGCGTGCTCGCGGCTGCGAGCGAGCCCGCGCCGGACCAGCTCGGCGTCGAGCCGCGAACGCCGGGGCAGCTACGCCTCGTCGAGCGTGGCGAGGGTGTCCTGCAGCTGCCGGTGCACCTCGTCGTAGACCGCGACGTGCTCGGCGACCGGCAGCTCGTCGAGGGCATCCAGGCGCTCGATCGCCGTGTCGATGACGGCGGCGCTGGCACTCACTTCGCGGCCTTCTTGGCCGGAGCCTTCTTGGCCGGAGCCTTCTTGGCGGTGGCGGCAGCGGCCGGACGGGTCTGCTGCGACTCCAGCCGGGCGATCTTGGCGCGCAGCTGCTCGACCTCGTCCTGGGTGGCCAGGCCCACGCGGCCCAGCGCCTTGTCGACCTCGTACTTGACCAGTGCCGTGACCGCCTCGCGGTTCTGCTTGCTCTGCTGCAGCAGGTCCTCGGCCAGCTCCTGCACCTGGTTCGCGGTCGCCTCACCTTGCGCCACGAGCTGCTTGGCGGCGGTGACCGCCCGCTGCTTGGTCAGCTCGGTCACTCCGGAAGCCAGGGCCAGGTAGCTCTTCAGCGCGTCACGCACAGGGTTCCTCCGATGGGGTGGGGTGGCAGCCTCAAGACGCTACCGCTCGCGGCGCTACCGTGGCGGCAGGGCGGGAGCAGGGAGGCGCGCGTGGCGACGATCGACGAGGTGTGGGCGACTGTCCACGGCCTGGTTGCCCGTCTCGGTGCGCTCGAGCCGGAGGTCCGCCGCAAGTACATCGTCGAGCGGACCGTGTCGTGTCGGCTGTCCGACCTCGACGTCGTGTTCGTAGGGCGGCTCTGCGACGACGGCCTGCTCGACGTCCACACCGAGGAAGCCGAGAAGGCCCAGGTCCGCCTGGCCTGCTCCTCCGACGACCTCATCGCGCTCGCCGAGGGCCGGTTGTCGGCCCCGACGGCCCTCGCCACCGGCCGCCTTCGGGTCCAGGCCGGCCCCCTCGACCTGCTGCGGCTGCGTCAGCTCATCTGATCGGCGCGGGCCCAGGCCAGCGCACACGCCGCCCGCAGCTCGTCGACTCCCTCCCCTTGGGTCACCAGCGCCTCGCCGTCGTACGCCGCCTCGGCACTGCCGCACGCCGTACCCACCTCGGTGTGCCGGACGGCCGGCTGGGGCTGCAGGAGGGCGCGCAGGTCGGGGGCGACAAAGCTCGGCCGGGACCCCCGGGGCGCGGCCAGCAGCATGGCGCGCGTGCAGACCCCGGTCAGGACGAGCAGGCTGTCGGAGCCGGCCCGGACGGCTCCGAGCACATCGGTCTCCAGGCGGTCACCGATGACCAGCGGCCGGATCGCGCCGACCCGCTCGACCGACTCGGCGTGCAGGGCCGGCGCGGGCTTGCCGGCGACCAGCGGCGCGCGGCCGGTGGCGGTGACGAGCGCCGCCACCAACGCCCCGCAGCCGGGCAGCGGCCCACGCGGCGACGGGTAGCTCGAGTCGGTGTTGGCGGCAACCCACACAGCGCCGGCGTTGATCGCGACCGCCGCCTAGGCCAGCTGCATCCAGCCCACCTCGGGCGCGAGGCCCTGGACGACGGCCCGGACCTGGTCCGACGCCACCCGCACCGGGGAATAGCCACCCTCGGACACGCTCGCGGCGAGGTCGTCGGACCCCACGACGAGCACGTCGCTGCCGAGCGGGACGTCGTCGTGCAGCAGCCGGACCGCCGCCTGCGCGCTGGTCACCACATCGTGCGGATCAGCCGGGATGCCCAGGCCCGTCAGGAGCGCCGCGACGGCCGCCGGCCGCCGCGAGGCGTTGTTGGTGACGAACGCCGGCCGCAAACCGACCGCCCGCGCCGCGGCGAGCGAGTCAGCAGCGTGCGGGACCGGCTCGGTGCCGAGGTAGAGCACGCCGTCCAGGTCGTACAGGCCGGCGTCGTAGCCGGCGCCGAGCGGCCCCTCGCACGTGGCGAGCTCGATCCCCCGCTCGATCTGGACCTCCGTCAGGGCTGGGCGGTCAGCGCTTGGCGGCGGTCAGGGCCGCCTTGGCGCCGCGCAGCGCCTGCGCGTAGTAGGTGATGTCCGGGCGCATCGCCGCAGCCAGGGCCAGGTGCTCGACAGCAGCAGGGAGGTCTCCGAGCTTGGTGGCTGCCAGCCCCAGCCCGAACTGCGCGTAGTCGTCGGCCGGGTTCACCGAGATGATCCACTCGAAGTTCTCGCGGGCCTCGGGATACATCCCCACGTCGAACTGCGCCCTGGCCAGTGCTTCGCGAACCTGCCGCGACTCGGGCTCGGCGTTGGCCGTGT
>JBKKBU010000165.1:0-3512 GCA_046713755.1 Mycobacteriales bacterium | reverse complement strand
TGTTCGGAACCGGCGGCGGGCAGCCCACCCGAGCCCGCCGAGCAGGATCACCCCGACGACAGCCGCCATAGCCAGCTTGCGCGGTGTCGTCCACCACCCCGGAGCTCGGTCGGGTAACGCAACAGCGGCCCGGCACACCCGCACGTCATCGACGATGAGCGCGCCGCCGGCCTGGTGGCGAACGACCACTCGGTCATAGGCGGCGCCCGTCACCGTGCCGGTGAGCAAGACCCAGGTGAGGGGTGGGGCGTTGGCTGCCTGCACGAGGGGCGCGCTCTGTGCACCTGTTGCGCTGTTGCGCAGCCGCACGTCGAGGGTGGCGGGGTTGGCGACCCCTGTCCTGAGGATCTCTGCGCTGAGCACGTAGGTCGCACCGGCGTTCGTGGAGCTGGACAGCGTCCCCATCAGGCCCTGGTTGCTCGCCAGCGAGGCGATGCCCGCTCCTTGAAAGGCCGGTGGCACCCCGAACCCGCCGTGATGAACCACCGGTGGGTTCGCCGACATGTTCGTCCGGGTCCACGTCGGGACCTGCGTCGTGGCGGTGTCGAGCACCTCCCAGACCGTTCCCGTGAAACCGGTACCGACGCCCACCGATTCGAAGCCGGGGTTCTGTACGAGGTTCGGTGCCGCGGCGGCGCAGCCCGGCGTCGCCCACCGCTGCAGGCTCGTGGACGCCGTCGCCGTCGGTGTCACTGTTGGTGTCACTGTCACTGTCGCCGTGGGCGGCGGCGTCTTGGTGGCCGTCGCGGTCGGCGTCGGGGTGGGGTCGGCCCCAGGGGTCCGCGTTGGAGTCGGCGTCGGTGTCGGCTTCCCCGTCGTGGGTGGCACGGTGCGGCTGGGTGTCGCCGAGGCCGAAGCAGAGGGGCTGGTGGACGGTGACGCGGTCGAGTCGGAGGTCCGCGTCGGCGTGGGGGTAGGCGCGGTCAAGGCGGTTGGGTGGGCGGAACTTGCTGCTGGCCAGGCCAGCAACAGGGCGACGCCGGATATCAGCAGCCCGACCCGTATGCGGGCAAGTTTTGATGTAGCTACCTTGCCCGATGGCATGTGAGGTCCTCGTTCAGTCCCGGGCGCAGGTGCGTCCTGGTCTGTCTAGCACCGTCAGCTGCGTGACCGTCGCTGGCCGCACTCCGCCGGCTACCGTGGACACGCTGAAGATCGACCGTTCTCCCGGCTGATCGTCACACCGAGCCGGTGAAGGTGTCGCAATCGCTCGGGTCGGCACCCTGGAAACCAGCGAGAAACCACTTCTGCCGGGCCGCCGCCGAGCCGTGCGTCCAGGACTCCTGGTCGACCCGGCCGGATGACGCCTCCTGGATGCGGTCGTCCCCGACGGCGGCAGCCGCTGACAGGCCGTCGTCGATGTCTGTCTGGGTGATCTTGGTGAGGAAGCCGGTCGACACGGCGTTGGCGGCCCACACGCCGGCGAAGCAGTCGGCTTGGAGCTCGATGCGGACGGCGGTGGACTGCGGGCCGGTGTCGCGGGTCCGCTGCCGCTTGGACGTCGTACCGAGCAGGTTCTGGACATGGTGGCCGTACTCGTGGGCGATGACGTAGGCCTGTGCAAACGGCCCACCGGAGGCGCCGTACTTGTCTCGCAGATCGGCGAAGAACCCCAGATCGAGGTAGGCGGTCTTGTCGGCAGGGCAGTAGAACGGCCCCACCGCCGACGTTGCCGACCCACAGCCCTGCGTCACCGTGGAGCCGGTGAAGAACTGCGTGTCGGCCTTCGTGTACTGACGCTGGGTCTCCGCGAACGCCGTCGTCCAGTAGGCCTGCACGGAGTTGACGACCCCGACGATGCGGCAGTCGGCGTCCCGGTCGGCATCCGCACCGGTCTGGCAGCGCTCCGTGAGGTCTGACGGCGCACCCGGCGTCGTCCCTGGGTTCTGCTGGCTCAGCGACTGCGGGTCGCCGCCGAGCAGCAGGAACAGCACCAGCCCGATCACCCCGATACCGCCGCCGCCGCCGACGGCGAGCCCTCGGCCGCCCAAGCGGCGGCCACGGGCGTCCTGGACCTGCGAGGTGTCGAGCCGGGCGTTGTCGTTGAAGTCCACGGCCGGAACCTACCCAGCGGGTAGCCTTGTCACCGTGACCTGCACGACGCCGTGAGTCGACGCCAGCCGTCGCCCTTCGCCATGTCGTCGTCCCTGGAGCCAGAGTCATGATCACCATCACCGATGTCGAGTTGCGTGCAGGTGCCCGCGCGCTGTTGACCGGCGTCACCTTTCGCGTCCAGCCCGGGGACCGGATCGGCCTCGTCGGCCGCAACGGTGCGGGCAAGACCACCCTCACCAAGACCCTGGCAGGGGAAACGCTCCCGGCTGGCGGGTCGATCACCCGCAGCGGCGAAGTCGGCTACCTGCCGCAGGACCCGCGCACCGGGGACCTCGAGCAGCTCGCCCGTGACCGAGTGCTGTCAGCCCGGGGACTGGACGCGATCGTCACCGGCATGGAGAAGCTCCAGATCGAGCTGGGGGAGAAGCCCGACGACGCGGAGGTGCTGGCCCGCTACGGCCGCCTGGAGGAGCGCTTCACCGCACTCGGCGGCTACAGCGCCGAAGCGGAAGCAGCGCGGATCTGCTCCAACCTCGGGCTGCCCGAGCGTGCCCTTGCCCAGCGGCTCGGGACGCTGTCGGGAGGCCAGCGCCGACGGATCGAGCTCGCCCGCATCCTGTTCTCCGGCGCGACGACGCTGCTGCTGGACGAGCCCACCAACCACCTCGACGCCGACTCGATCGTCTGGTTGCGGGACTTCCTGCGCAAGCACCACGGCGGCCTGGTCGTCATCAGCCACGACGTCGAGCTGCTGGACGCGGTGGTCAACAAGGTCTTCCACCTCGACGCCAACCGCGCCGAGCTGGACCAGTACAACGTCGGTTGGAAGACCTACCTGCAACAGCGCGAGACTGACGAGAAGCGTCGTAAGCGGGAGCGCGCCAACGCTGAGAAGCAGGCCGGGGTGCTCATGGCGCAGGCCGACAAGATGCGGGCCAAGGCCACTAAGGCCAAGGCCGCACAGGGCATGGCCAAGCGAGCCGAGCGACTGCTGTCCGGACTCGAGGGGGAGCGGGCGCACGACCGCGTCGCCAAGCTGCGCTTCCCGGAGCCGGCCCCCTGTGGCAAGACCCCGCTGATGGCCCGCGAGCTGTCCAAGTCCTACGGCTCCCTGGAGATCTTCACCGACGTCGACCTGGCTATCGACAGGGGCGCCCGCGTCGTCGTACTCGGCCTCAACGGGGCCGGTAAGACGACGTTGCTGAAGCTGCTGTCAGGCACCGAGCTCCCTGACACCGGCGAGGTCCTCCCCGGGCACGGGCTGCGGCTGGGCTACTACGCCCAGGAGCACGACACCCTCGACGTGGACCGGACCGTCCTGGAGAACATGCGTACGTCGGCACCCGAGCTGCCCGAGCCGGAGGCCCGCCGGGTCCTGGGCTCGTTCCTGTTCAGCGGTGATGTCGTGCACCAGTTCGCAGGGACCCTCTCCGGTGGCGAGAAGACCCGTTTGGCCC
>JBKKBU010000164.1:0-10540 GCA_046713755.1 Mycobacteriales bacterium | reverse complement strand
GTGTTGGTGTTGGGTGGCGTCGGTACGACCGCGCCGCCGTCCCAGTAGACCAGCGCGCTGCCGGCATGGCTGTCGGTGAAGCGCGGGATCGCCCAGCCGGGCTCGACACCCCAGTGGCGGCGAGCGGGCAGGAAGCCCACGTTGGTCGCGGCGCCGATCGTGCGGGCCATCACCTCGGCGCTGAGGTTGGCCACCTGGTGGTCGCCGAAGCCGACGTGGAGCAGCACCTCGTGGGACGGCGTGCCAGGCAGCGGGTCCTTGCTGATGTGGGCGGCGTAGCCGTTGGCCTCGCCGCGGTCCCAGATCATCTGGATGAGCCCGAAGACGAGCTGGCGCTCCAGCTCGCTGGGGTAGGCGGCGTTGAAGACCGCTTCGTACTGGGCGAAGTCGACCGACCGGTCCAGCAGCGTCGAGTAGTTCATCCCCGGTACGCCGAGGACCCCGCGGGTGATGTCCTGGGCGACCGCCATGAGCGCGCCACCGATGATGCCGCCCTGGCTGTTGCCGTCGTAGTAGACCGCCCCGGTCTGGTGCAGCGGGGTGCCGCCGGCCTGGAACGCGGCGTTGCTCGCGAAGCCGCGGGGGTCCTTGAGCAGCCGGGCCAGGAACAGCTGCGCCAGCATCCCCTGCTGCACCCGGTCGGGCAGGGTCGGGAACAGGCTCATGTCGGCGAGGAAGGTCGCGACGTTGGGGACGTCGCCGGACGCCATGCCGTACCAGTCGGTGGCGCAGAACAGGATCGCGGCGTCGTTGCCCATGGCGGAGACGTGGCCGCTGTTGACCTCGCCCTAGCCGCCGAGCAGGCCGTGGCCGTAGATGGACGCGCGTGCCTGGCGGGCGGGTGCCGGGCTCGTGGCGCTAGGCAGGACAGCGGCCGGGACGGTGCAGGTGTAGGTGGCGGTGAAGTTGCCGTTGCGGTCCGGCAGCTCGTCGCCCGGCAGGAACAGCAGACGGGTCCCCGGCAGGCCCACGTCCAGACCGGCGACCGGGTCCTTGGCGTTGACCGGCGTCGTGAGGTAGTTCGGGACCGTGTAGGTGCCGGTGATGCGGCGCGTCGTGCTGCCGCCGGGCGAGGTGACCTTGTCGACCGTGAAGGAGGGGGCGCCGCCGTTCAGCGACCCGAAGGCGTCATCGCGCATGTGCAGCATCCGCTCGGTGAGGCTGCGGGTGCTGGCGACGGTGAACGTCCAGGCCAGGTAGAGGTCGTCCAGTGCGACATCGGCGCGGACCAGCGGGCCCCAGACCTGGTCGGCGAGAACGGCCTGGCGGGCTTTGTCGTCCTTCGGCTTGTCCTGGGGTTCCTTGCCCTTGTCACCGCTCTTGCCGTTGTTGCCCTTCGGCTCCTTGCCGCGCAGGTCGCTCGCGGCCTGGTCGCGCCGACTGGCGAAGGTGGCGCTCGCCGGGATCGGCGTCCCGCTGCCGTTGACGAGGCCACGCATCGCGACGACGTAGCGGTGGCCTTCGGTGAGGTTGACCATCGGGCGCACGATGAGCAGCGGCTGCTGCCCGTCGGTCTCGTTGGCGTCGAGCTCAGCGATGTAGGGGTGCCGTTCGCCGGTGGCCGCGTCGAGCAGGACGACCCGGGCGTCGGTCGCCAGCGAAGCTCCGGGGTCGGTGACCCCAGCGAGGCCGCTGCGGGTGGCGTCCAGGCCCGCGACGCTGGTGTAGATCGGGGTGCCGGGCGAGAAGCCGTCGTTGCGGTTGAGCTCGGTCGGGTCCATCGGCTTGCCGGCGACGTTGCGCGGCATCGCGGCGAGCGGGAGGGCGACCCGCAGACCGGTGTCGGTCGTCCGGTCCGCCACGGTGAAGCGGTTGCTCGGGAACGGCAGCAGGCAGTGCGCGCGGTCGTCAGGGCTGCAGACCCCGGCGGCAGTGAGCACCGACTCACCCGCAGCCCGCACCGCGTCGCGCGGGCCGACCAGCGGGCGCTCGGCCTCCTGGAGGGCCTGGCCGCTCTCGGTCGCCAGGCAGAGCGCGTCATCCACGTCCGGCGCGCTGCTCGGGAGGCAGACGGCGGGCGACGCGATCGCGAGAGCAGGCAGACCGACGCCGAGCAGGGCGACGGCGAGCAGGGCGGAGCGCAGACGGGCTGGACGGGGCACGGGGGGCCTTTCGAGCAGAGGACGTTTCGGATGGGTTTCGACCCCGGCGAGCGTTCTCCTGCTAGCGGGGCAGCGGGAAGCCGTTGTCCGTGGCCGCCGCGATGACCGCCGCCGGCACCGTGAACGGGGCGGCGGTGAGGTAGCTCTCGAGCCGCGCGTTGGACGTGCCCTGGGCGGTCAACCGGGCCGTTGAGGACAGCCAGGGCAGCCGGACTGAGCCGCCCTGCACGGTCACCGCGGTCTGCGTCGGGACATGGACGTAGGCCTCGGCGTTGGCGCCGGACACCAGGACGCCGATCCGGTGGCCCTTCGCGACGACCCAGTCGGTCGGGAACAGCCGGATCTGCTTCTCCCCGGCGGCGTCGACCAGGGCCGCGCCTCTGGTCAGCATGGTGGCCTTGCCGTCCGGAGCCACGTCGTAGACGTTGACGGCGACGTTGCTGCGAGGGGCGAGGGGTGCCAGCTTCAGGGACGCCGACGGGATGCCGGCAAGCCGCGCGGTCCGGGGCAGCGGCCGGGAGAACGTCCACGCGCCGGCGCCGGTCCGCTCCTCACCGAGCGACCCGGACCCACCAGGTCCGGCGGCGGAGTCGCGCGAGCCGACGTTGCTGCCGTCGTCGTCGTACGAGCCCTTCTTGAGCGCACCGGTCAGCACCGTGGTGTCCGCCGGTGGCCAGGTCTTCTCGCTGGTCCACCGCCCGGTGCTGGTCTGGGCCACCACGACGGGGTCCTTGACCTTCGGCGCGATGCCGCGCAGGTGCAGGTCGTAGAAGCGCATGACCTCGTCGAAGAAGCGGTCCCGGCCCATGGCCAGCTCACCGCCGGCCATGTCGTTGCCGCGGACGTGGTCCCACCAGCCGATCCAGAGCCGCTTCGGGCCGGCGAGGGCCTTGAAGTAGTCCACCGCCCCGCCGCCGACGTTGGTGTTGCTGTCGACGTAGCCGACGGTCATGAAGGTGGGGACCTGGGAGCCCTTCGCCTTCGTGACGAAGTCGCGGCTCTTCCAGAAGGCGCTGTTGACGTCGTCGCCGTAGTGATCGGCGAGCTTGGCCTGGCAGTCGGCACTGTGCGCGCTGGAGTTGGCGATGTACTCGGGGTCGTCCTGCGTCGACCAGCCCAGCTCGGCCGCCGAGCCGTAGCTCACGGCCGGGTACGCCACCGACTGGAGGAAGCGGACGCGGTCGTTGTAGGAGCCGCGGTAGCGGTCCGGTACGACCTGCTGCGCGACGACCGCGGCGAGGCCCTTGGGACGAAGGGCGGCACCGACCATGCCGGTGTTGGCGTCGTAGCTCTTGCCGTACATCCCGACCTTGCCGGTCGACCAGGGCTGGCTCGCCGCCCACTGCACCGCGGTCACCACGTCGGTCTGCTCGCCGGGACCGAGGATGTCGAGGCAGCCCGTCGAGCCGCCGCTGCCGCGCAGGCTGACCTGCACGACGGAGTAGCCGCGGGCGAAGACGTTGGCCCCGTTGAAGAAGTCGAAGAAGCGGGGCGTGGGGCCCTTCGCGCTGGTCTTGTCCCCGGGACCGCGATGCAGGTAGGGGCTGACAACGAGGATGACCGGGGTCTTGCCCTTGATGCCCTTCGGACGCAGCACCTCGGCGTGCAGCCGCTCGCCGTCGGGCGTCGCGATGTAGGTCTCGCTGTAGACCGATCCCTCAGGTGCGGGCGCAGCCGTGCTCGGCAGCGCCAGCACACCGGTGAGGGCGACCGCCGAGGCGACGACGACGGCACGGACTCGGGACGACAGGCGCATGCTGTCGGGTTCGCCGCCGACGCGCCGGCTCCTGCCTCAGCCGACCCGCTCGCCCGCCCACACCTCGTCGGGCGGCAGCCCGGCCGCAGTGAGGGTCTCGTGCAAGCCCTCCACTGCGGTGCCGGCATCGATCGACACCAGGACGAACCGGGCGATCACCATCCACACGCCGCCGCCCTCGTCGCGCTCGACGCTGATCTCGTGCACCGGCTCGTCGTGGGAGCGCAGCCGGGCCGCCACCTGGGCCATGGCCTGGTCGGAGGTCTCGGCTGGCTCGCGAAAGCGCGCCAGGATGGCGTACGTCGGGAGCACCAGCTCGGTGGAGGTGTCGTCGAGGGTCACTCCGTGTCACTACCCCGTCGGCGGGTCGATCACGCGGATCCAGACGTCCCGGAAAGGTGCGGCCTCCAGCACTTTCAGGCGCGGGTCCGGCACGTCCAGCAGTCGACCGGTGACGAGCGGTCGCAGCGCCGCGAGGCGGCGGTCCTCGAGCACCGTCTCGACCGCGCCCCGGTCGCCGCCGAGGACGACGGCGTCGAGCCGCTCCGGCAGCAGGATCCGCGCGGCGGTGTCCGCGGCCGCCTGCAGGGCGACGGCCGACTGGCCTTCCCGCCGCCGGGCGAAGCGCTGCTGGGACCAGCCGCCCGCGGCCGAGCGACCGTGGACCTGCCGGGAGCCGACCTTCGAGCTGACCAGCCGTGGGCCCTCGAAGACACCGACGGCATAGCCGCCCAGCCGGACGAGCAGGACGCCGGTGCGGCGTAGGGCGTTGGCGTGCGCGATCACGTGACCCACCAGCGGCGGGTGCGGCACCTCGATCTCCGCGACGGCGCCGTCAGCGGCGGTGAGGGTCACGACTGTCGGGCTAGACGTCGTCGTGACGGCGCCGTGCCGTTCGCCGAAGCCGTCGAGCCACCGACCGAGCCGCTCGGGCGAGACCGTGACCCAGCGGCCGCCACCGGCGGCCGGCCGGGCCGTGCTCACCTGCTGCTCAACTGATCCTCAGCGGCCGGTGTCGAGCGCCGCGGCGGTGTAGTAGGCCGACAGCAGGGTGTTGCGCAGGCCCGCCTCGAAGAACTTCCGGCCGCCGGCGACGGTGTCGATGGTGGCTGCCGTGTCATCGGGCTTGTGGTAACCGACGTACGCCGACGCGGTGCGCATCCCAGCCCAGCGCAGGGTCCGGAAGCCGGCGTCGGACCACGATGCCTCGTCGGAGTTGCGGACGTTGCGCCCCTCGACGCTCACAGCCTGCTTGCCGTTGGGCATCTTCAGGTGGCCGAAGTTGACCTCCGCGAGCAGGTCGTCGAACTGCGTGTCGCGGGCGCCACGCCACATGCACAGGCAGTTCTTGCTGCTGGTGGCGCCGCCGACCGGCCAAGCGATCCCGACCATGTCGAAGCCGAGGAAGGCGCTGACCTTCTTGCCGGCGGCCTTGTACGCGAGCGCCTGCTGCTCGGAGGCGAGCGCGCCTTCTTCCTCGCCGTTGTAGAGGCTGAAGACCAGGGTGCGCTGGGTCTTGACCTTCGCGAAGGCCTTCGCGAGCCCGAGGATCATCGCGGTGCCCGTGCCGTTGTCGTACGTCCCGCTTACGGTCCCCGCGACCGAGTCGAAGTGGGCACCGAAGACGATGTGCTCTGCGGCCTTCGTCGTGCCCTTCTTCGTCGCCGTGACCGCCTGCAGCACCCCGCGGTAGGCCTCGACCTCGACGCTGTAGCCGAGCGCGGCGAAGTCGGCCTTGAGAGCGTCGGTCGCCTGGAGCTGGCGGGGCGTCCCGGTGATGCGCAGCGAGTAGGTGTCGGAGAAGCCCACAGCCTTGTCCGCGATCTCCTTGCCGGTGACCGCGGGCTTCGGGTAGTCCTTGAAGGACGGCTTCTTGGCCGCCGCGCCAGCAGTGGTGGCGAGCGGGATGGCCACCGCGGTGGCGATGACGAGGGCGAAGACCTGCCTGCGCAACACGAGCTCCTGACGGGACGGGATGTCACTGCAGGGTTCGCCGCCGAGCGGCAGGCTCCTGCCCCGGCTAGCGTTCCGGCTCATGGACAGGGACAAGCTGCTCGCGCCGGCTAGCCGTGGCCGCCGCGGGGCCTGGGCCTACGCGCTGCGCACGACCAACCCGCCGCCCGAGGTGCCGATCGCGGACCTGGACGGCGTGACGAGATGGCTGGTTGTCACCCGCGCCGCGGTGCTGCCCATGACGCTGTTCGCCGGGCTGGTGGCGGGCCTGCTCGCCGTGCGGGCCGATGGCTTCTCGTGGTGGACGTGGGCGCTGGCCACGCTCGGCATCCTGTTGGCGCACACCTGCAACAACCTGCTCAACGACCTCGCCGACACCGAGGTCGGCCTGGACACCGACGCCTACCCGCGGGCGCTCTACGCGCCGCACCCGCTGTTGTCGGGCCTGGTGACCAAGCGCCAGCTCTGGGGGGCGGTGCTGCTGCTCAACGTCGCCGACCTCGTGATCATGCTGGTGCTGTTCGCCGAGCGCGGCTGGCCGGTGATCGCCTTCGCTCTGACTGGGCTGTTCCTGTCGTACGCCTACACCGCGCCGCCGCTCCGCCTGAAGAAGATCGGGCTCGGCGAGCCCGATGTCTTCGTGCCCTGGGGCCCGCTGATGGTCGCCGGGCCCTACTTCTCCGCCACCGGGTCGCTGCCCTGGGAGATCTGGGTCGCGTCGGTGCCCTACGGACTGCTCTGCACCTCCGTCCTCATGGGCAAGCACATCGACAAGATCCCCTTCGACGAGCCCACCGGCACCCGCACCCTGCCCGTCCTGCTGGGTGAGGCCCGGGCCCGCACCGCCACGAAGGCGCTGCTCGTCGCCTTCTACGCGACGGTCATCGCCGCGGTCGCTGTCGGGGCCCTCCCATGGCCGGCGCTGCTCGTTCTCGGCGGGCTGCCCGTGCTGCGCAAGGTCCTGCGCTCGCTGTCGGCACCCCGTCCTGCCGAGCCGCCGAAGGGCTTCCCCGTGTGGCCCCTGTGGTTCGCGGCGATCTGCTTCGTCCACGTGCGGCGGGCCGGCGGGCTGCTGGTGCTCGGCCTCGTCGTGGCGGCAGTGACCGGCGTCGGTCTGCCCTTAGGGTGATCGCGTGCTCGACCTGCTGGCCACCGCGACCGCCTTCACCGTCATCGTCGCCGTGCTGGTCCTCGCGCTCGCTGGGCTGACTGTCGTGCCCTTTGTGGTGTCCGTCACCATGGCCGAGCGCCGGGACTTCCACCCCGGTCGCTGGGGGGCCATCGCGCTGGCGGCCACGGGCGCCGGCCTGGTCGCGGCCTACCTGCTGTGGGAGCACACGGGCGTCCCGCGGCCGATTGCCGTCCTGCCCGTCGCCCTGACCTGGGCTGCCCCCGGGGTGCTGTGGCTCCTCGACGGCACCGAGCAGGTGGTGGGCGGCCGTCCCGGTCGGCACGAATAGTGAGCGTCCAGCAGGAGTGCGGCGCGGCGCGTCGAACGAGTCCAGGTGACCCGAGCCCTGCTGCGTACGACCGGCGCTGCGCTACTCGGCGTTGCCCTCGCCCCGGCGGCCGGGGGGGCCCCGGCGATCTGTGACATCACGCAGGTCGAAACGCTGACCCCCCGCTTCGGTCCGGCCCCCAAGACCCTCGCCGCCGGCAAGCCGTTCTCGCTGGCCGTCAAGGTCGTACGGGCGGCCGGCACGCCGGCCGAGCTGCCGGCCGATGACGTCGAGGTGCAAATCGGCCTCAAGGGCGCCGGCTGGTCGACCTACGGCCAGGTGGTGACCGACCCGCAGGGCAAGGGGGTCACCAAGCTCGCTGTGCCCCGCGGCGTCAAGGGTGCGGCCGAGATCGACGTCGAGGTGTTCCGGGTCCTCGTCGACGCCCCCTGCCTCACCATCGAGGAACACGGCCGGGTCATCACCAGCTGGGGCAAGGTCCGCTAGCTAGCTGATGCAGCCGCGGTCGACGACCAGCGCGGTGCCGGTGATGCTGCGAGCCGCGTCCGAAGCGAGGTAGCCGACTGCCTCGGCGATCTCGGCCGCCTCCGACATGCCGGGCAGGATCGCGAAGGTGCGGGCCAGCAGCCCGGAGTCGATGTGGTCCGGCCAGTCAGCGGCTACGCCCTGCACGAGGGGCGTGTCGACGCCGCCTGGGCAGACGCAGTTGACCCTGACGCCGTCGGCGGCCAGCTCGAGCGCCATCGACTTGGTCAGCAGGACCAGCCCGCCCTTGGATGCGCAGTAGGCGGCCGTGTAGGCCTGACCCCGTAGGCCCGCGACGCTGGCGATGTTGACGATGTTGCCCTTCGAAGCCCGGAGCGCGGGCAGCGCCGCCTGCGAGATGACGAAGGGTGCGGTGAGGTTGAGGTCGAGATGGCGCTGCCATGACGACAGGTCGAGGTCGTCGAGATGCACCATCCGGACCATGCCCGCGACATTGGCGACGACGTCGAGCCGCCCATGGTCGATCACCACCTGCCGCACCGCGTCGGCGACGGCCGCACCGGCGGTGACGTCGACGGCTCGGATCCCCGGGGCTGCGGTCAGGTCGAAGCCGACTACCGTGGCGCCCTCGCGCTCGAGCAGCGCCTTCGTCGCAGCCCCGATGCCGCTGCCAGCGCCCGTGACCAGCGCGACCTTGCCCTCGAACCTCATCGCAGCGATCCACGCAGGTGACTGGTCAGGTCGCCGGTCTGCTCGAGCAGGAACTGACGCTCGACGAAGTGCCAGCCGTCGTCCGAGCAGGCGAACCGGTCGCGGTAGCGGCCGGCAGCCACGGGCACCAGCGCCCCGTCCGGGAGCTGTTGGTGGACCAGGAAGCTGCTCCGACAGGTGGCGGTGTCGGCGTCGACGTCGACGACGGGGTTGGCGGTGAGGTGCCGGGTCCGTGGCGAGCCGTCGTGGAGCTGTACGAGCCCCTCGTAGAGCCGGGCGACGGCTGCGCTGCCGGCCGCGACCTCGGTGCCGTCTGGGGCGGTCATCCGGCCCCGGCTGAACAGCGCGCCGAGGCCGGCCCAGTCACCGGCATCCATCGCCTCGCAGTAGAGACCGAGGAGGTTGCGGATCTGCTCGTGGGGACCGCCGCTGGCCGTCACCGGGTGTCGACGGTCCGGAAGCCCTCGGCGAGCCGGCCCTCGGCCAGCCCGGCCCGCTCTGCCGTGAGCGTGGCCCACATCCGCAGCCGGGCGGTGAGGTCCTCCATGTGGGCGGTCTGGCTGTGGTGCGCCCGCAGGGCTTCGACCTTGCGCTCGAAGGTGTCGGTGATGTCGATGTACGTCGAGGCCCCGGCGTCCCCGCTCGCCATGATCCAGACCTCCTCGACGGTCCACGGCTCCTCGTCGAGGTCCGGGTGGGCGAAGGGGTTGCGGGCGTCGGGGTAGACCGCGCACATGGCCGCCTCACCGGCGGCCAGGTGGTCGGGGTGGCTGGCGTAGATCCGCTCCCAGTTGCGCTCGGGCGACTGGATGAGCACCCGTTGTGGGCGCTGCTGGCGGACCACGCGCGAGACGTCCCTGCGCAGCTCGTGGGTGACGTAGAGCGCGCCGTCCGGGTAGCCCAGGAAGGTCACGTCCTCGACGCCGACCTCCTTGGCTGCTGCCCGTTGCTCGGCCTGGCGGATGCCGCCGATCTCGCTGCGGGGCACGGCTGGGTCGAACCCGCCGGCGTCGCCGTCGGTGATGACGCAGTACGCCACCTCGATGCCCTGATCGGTCCAGGTCGCGATCGTGCCGGCCGCCCCGAAGTCCACGTCGTCGGGGTGCGCGGTGATCACCAGGACCCGCTCGATGTCGCTCATGCCTGCATCCTGCCCGACGGGGCGAACGGCGCTGTGGAGAGCAGCCGCGACGTCGTACGGCGGACCTAGACTGGCGGCAGTGAGCACCTTGCCGTACGACGACTTCGCGCCCGCCGTCCTGGCGCCCGCGCGGCCCTCGGTCGACCGCCTGCTGGAAGGGCTCAACCCGCAGCAGCGCGCGGCGGTGGTCCACGAGGCCAGCCCGCTGCTCGTGGTCGCCGGTGCTGGTTCCGGCAAGACCAAGGTGCTCACCACGCGGGTGGCCTACCTGCTGGCCGCCCGCGGTGCCCAGCCCGGTGAGGTCCTCGCGATCACGTTCACCAACAAGGCCGCCGGCGAGATGAAGGAGCGGGTCGCTGCCCTCGTCGGCGGTCGCGCCCGGGTGATGTGGGTCAGCACCTTCCACAGCGCCTGCGTCCGGATCCTGCGGGCCGAGGCCAAGAAGCTGGGCTTCACCACGTCGTTCTCGATCTACGACCAGGCCGACGCGCAGCGCCTCATGACGCTGGTCTGCCGCGACCTCGATCTCGATCCGAAGCGCTTCCCGGCGCGCCAGCTGAGCAATCAGGTGAGCGATCTGAAGAACGAGCTGGTCGACTGGGAGACCGCTCGCGACCGGGCCGACAACGTCGTGCAGAAGCAGGTGGCGGAGGCCTACGGCGTCTACCAGGCGCGGCTGCGACAGGCCAACGCGATGGACTTCGACGATCTGATCATGACGACCGTCTCGCTGCTGCAGGTCTTCCCTGACGTCGCCGAGCACTACCGGCGGCGCTTCCGCCACGTGCTCGTCGACGAGTACCCGGACACCAACCACGCGCAGTACACCCTGGTGCGTGAGCTCACGGCCCCGGTCGGCGACCTCGGGCCGGCCGAGCTGTGCGTCGTCGGCGACGCCGACCAGTCGATCTACGCCTTCCGGGGTGCCGAC
>JBKKBU010000163.1:0-17977 GCA_046713755.1 Mycobacteriales bacterium | reverse complement strand
CGACTCTGGTGATACCCGTCGGCGACAAGCCCGTGATGTCGCGGCTCACCAGCGCGCTGCCATCGGGGAGGAACACCAGGCCGTTGGGCATCGTCAGACCGCTGGCCCAGATCTGCTTGGCACCGGTGCGCAGGTCCACCTCCTGGATGGTCCCGTCGGCAGTACCGAGGGCGCCTGCGGGCGCCCCATCGCCGGTGTTGACGTACAGCTTGTGGCCGCGGACCCGGAGCCCGCCGGGCTCGGGCAAGCCGCCGGCGACCACGGCGGTCCGCCCGTCGCGCGTCAGCCGTTCGACCGCGTCGCGGCTGCTGGCGCTGTACAGCAGGCCCTCCTTGCCGTCGGGCTCGAGGTTCTCGAGGCTCCCCAGGCCGGTCGCGAGGACGTTGACCGTCCAGGGCGCGCAGGGGTCAGGCGCTGCGCCGGCCGGCACCGTGAGCACACCAGCGACGAGGGCAGCAGTGATCAGCGAGAGGCGCACTCCCGGATCAACGACCGACCGAGGAGAAGGTCGCGGCCGGGCAGTGGCGGGTGGTTAGGTCAGCAACGTGGATGACGACCGACGGCACGGCGAGACCGCGGACGAGCGGGCCGATCGCAACTTCGGCGACATCCTGCAGGAGCTGCGAGTCACCGAGACCGGCGTGCAGATCCTGTTCTCGCTGCTGCTCACCATCCCGTTCGCCGCCCGCTTCCGCGACATCACCGATCTGCAGCGCACGGTCTACATCGCTGCCCTGATGCTGGCGGCGGCGGCAAACGTCGTGCTCATCGCCCCCGTGGCCTATCACCGGCTGCTCTTCCACCGCGGCGAGAAGGCGCTGGTCGTGCGGTGGTCGAGCCGGCTCGCGCTGGCCGGGCTCGGCCTGCTGCTCCTCGCGGTCGCCGCCGTGCTGCTCCTGATCCTCGATGTGCTGTTCGCGAGCTGGGTGGCCTTCGCGGTAGCGGCGGTCTTCGGCCTGCTGACCTGCCTGCTGTGGTTCCTGCCGCCACTGCTCAACCGGTGGGGCGCGCGTGCAGGTGCGGGCGGCGACGGATCAGGTGCGGCTCCAGCCGCAGGCCCCGGACCCGGCTGAGCCACAGCGCCAGCCCGACCGCAGCGACCATGCTGACCGCGCCGCCGACGAGCAGGCTCGACCGCGGACCGAAGGCCTGCGCCAGCGCGCCGATGGCAGGTGCGCCGAATGGCGTCCCGCCGAGGAAGACCAGGACGTAGAGGGCCATGACGCGCCCCCGCACCTCGGGATCGGAGCCGAGCTGCACCGTGGAGTTCGCCGTCGTAGTGAAGGTGAGCACCGCGACCCCGGTGGGAATGAGCAGCAGCGCCATCAGCTCGAAGGTCGGAGCCAGACCGACGCAGACCTCGAGTCCACCGAAAGCCAGCGCCGACAGGAACAACCGACGGATCGGCGGCGGCCCGCTGCGCCGGGCAGCCAACAGCGCGCCGATGAGCGCACCGACCGCGAGCATCGAGGTGAGGAGCCCGAACGACGCGGCCCCACGGTCGAAGACCTGCTTGGCCACCAGCGCCATGGTGATCTGGAAGTTCAGACCGAAGGTGCCGATCACCGCCACCAGCAGCATGGTGGCGAGCAGCGTCGGGCGCTCCTTGACGTAGCGCAGCCCCTCCCGCGTCTGGCCCTTCCCGCGGTCGACCCGCCGTGACGGCTGCAGCTCCTCGGTCCGCATCCGCAGCAGCCCGGTCACGACCGCGACGTAGGTCAGCGCATTGGCGAGGAAGACCCAGCCGGTGCCGACAGCGGCGATCGCCAGTCCCGCCAGGGCCGGCCCGACGATGCGCGCGCTGTTGAAGGTCGCGCTGTTGAGGCTGACCGCATTAGGCAGGTCCGCCGGACCGACCATCTCCACGACGAAGGCCTGCCGCACCGGGGTGTCGACGGCAGTTGCCATGCCCAGGGCGAAGGCGAGCGCGTAGACGTGCCACAGCACCACCACCCCCGTGACGTCGAGCACCCCGAGGCCGAGGGCGAGCAGGCCCATGGCCACCTGTACGCCGATCAGCAGGCGGCGCTTGTCGTAGCGGTCGGCCAGCAGCCCACCCCAGAGGCTGAACAGCAGGACCGGGAGGAACTGCAGGCCAGTCACGATGCCGAGGGCGACCCCGCTGTTGTCGGACAGCTCGAGGACCAGCCAGTCCTGCGCGACCCGCTGACCCCAGGTGCCCGATAAGGAGATGACCTGCCCGGACGCGAACAGCCGGTAGTTGCGCACCCGCAAGGAGCGGAACGTCGGACTCATGCGCCTGCCAGCTTGTCGAGCACGGCCGCCGCCTCGCGCAACACCGCGATCTCAGCGGTGTCGAGCTCGGACAGCCGCTGGGCCAGCCAGGCCTCCCGGCGGCGCCGGTCCTCCTTGAGCAGCGCGGCACCCGCCGCGCTGCAGTGCAGCAGGACCTGCCGACCGTCGGTGGGGTGCGGCTGGCGGGTCACCAACCCCGCTGTCTCCAGGGCGGCGATCACCTTGGTCATCGACGGCGGCTGGACCTTCTCGCGGGCAGCGAGCTCACCAGGCGTCGCTCCCGGGTGCCGCTCGATCGTCGCCAGCGCCGCGATCTGCGTGAGCGTCAACGAGCTCTCGGCGCGCTGCTGCCGCATCCGCCGGGCCAGTCGCATCACCGAGAGCCGCAGGGTCGACGCGAGCGCGGACTCGGTGGCGGTAGGCATATCGTTAGCCTACCTCATAAGTCTGGCTCACGACATGGCGCACGTGTGACGGGGGCGTAACCTGCGCCACATGTCGCTGTTCGATAAGGCGGGGGTGGCCCGTCGCCCCGACCCGGCTCCGCTCGAGACCGACGACGTCCGCGTCGTCGCGCTCGGCTCGATCGCGTGGGCCGTCGCTCTGGTGGTGCTGCTCGTGGCGCAGCTCGGCGGAGCGGAGGTCCGCACGTGGTGGCTCGCGATGTGTGCTTACGGTTCGGGTCTGGGCTTCGTCGGCGTGCGCTACTGCGTGCGTCGCCGGGACGCCATCGCCCGAGACCGCGCCACCACCTGAGGCTCAGCCGGCGCGCCGCCGACGGGCCGCGGGCGCCGGCACCGGCTCCGGCGTGACGCGGGGCGGCAGCTCCACCTGCGGCGCGAGCGCCTCGGTGAGCCGGCGCACGGACTCCTCCAGATCACCGATCCGGTCCGAGTCGCTGCGCAGCTGCTCAGCCACCAGCAGGCTGCCACCCACCACGGCCAGCAGCATGACGACGATCCCCGTGGAGGCGAGGAACGGGATCTGCCGGTTGAGCAGCGGCTCCCCCGACAACCGGTACCAGCCGATGCCTCCGACGAGCGCCGCCGTGGCCAGGAAGGCCAGGCCGGCGTAGCGACGGGTGACGGGCGTGGCGCTCATGCGGACTCCAGGTCTGAGGGTGGGGCGAGGGCGCGAACCGGCGAGATGAGACAGGAGCAGGGGTACGACGATCAGGCTGCCGACTACGAGGGCGAAGCTGCTCGCCACGACCCCGGACAGCGGCGCGCTGGTCATGATGCAGACCCGAGGTAGGCCTCACGCAGCTGGCCCTGCATGCGCCGAACCTCATCGCCCTCGGCTGTCGAGACGACCTGGCCCTTCTCGAGGACGTAGGCGCGGACGGCGAGGTCCAGGGCGAGGACGTTCTGCTCCACGATGAGGACCGCGACCCCGGCGGTGCGGTTGACCTCGGCGATGAGCGAGAACGCCTTCTCCGTCATGAGCGGCGACAGCCCGAGCGAGGCCTCGTCAACCAGCATCAGCCGCGGCGACGCCATCAGGGCCCGGCCGAGGGCCAGCATCTGCTGCTGCCCGCCCGAGAGCGTGCCGGCCTTCTGGTCCCGCCGCTCCGCGAGGATGGGGAATGACGTGAAGGTCTGGTCGAGCGACCGCGCGACCGCCTTGCGGTCGGTGACCGTGTAGGCCCCGAGGGCGAGGTTCTCCGAGACAGTCAGGTCGCGCAGCATCCCGCGACCCTCCGGGACCATCACCACACCCTGGCTCACCAGCTGTTCCGGTGCGCTGCCGGTCACGTCGCGACCGTCGAGCAGGATCTGGCCGCTCATGGGCCGCAGCAGCCCGGTGACCGTCCGCAGGGTGGTCGTCTTGCCCGCGCCGTTGGAGCCCATCAGCGCGACGATCTCGCCCTCACCGACCGCGAGGGAGACCCCGAAGAGGACCTGCAGCGCGCCGTAGCCGGAGCACAGGTCGCGCACCTCGAGCAGCGTCACACCGACACCCCCTCGGGCTCGCGGAGCGAGCCGGTGCCGAGGAACGACTCGACCACTCGCGGCTGCGCCGTGACGGCCGCCGGAGAGCCCTCCGCGATGAGCAGCCCGGACTCGAGGCAGTAGCAGTAGTCGCAGGTGCGGGCGATGAGCGGGACGTGGTGCTCGATGACCACCAGCGTGAGGCCGAGCTCGTCGCGCAGCGCCCGGAAGCGGTCGCCGAGCTGGAACGCCTCGTCGGGCGTCAGACCTGCCGAGGCCTCGTCAAGAAGCAGCAGGTCCGGTCCGGCAGCCACCGCGGCAGCGATCTCGACGATGCGCATGGTGCCGTAGGGCAGGTCGCCGAGCCGCTCGTCGCGTAGGTGATCGAGGCCGAACAGCTCGAGTGCGGTGTCGGCGCGGTGCCGGAGCCGTCGCTCGTCGTTGGTGGCACCGAACAGCCCGAGGACACCGAGCCCGGCCGGGTAGCCGGCCATCCAGTCCTGGGCCATCAGGACGTTTTCCCGGACGGTGTCGCCGCGGACCAGCCCCATGTCCTGCCAGGTGCGGACCAGCCCACGCCCGGACCGCGCAGCAGCCGGGGCGCCCACGAGCTCGCGGTCCCGGAAGCGGATGGATCCGGTGGTGGGCGCCAGCCCGGACACTGCGTTGAAGAACGTCGACTTGCCCGCGCCGTTGGCCCCGATCAGTCCGACGATCTCGCCGCGCCGCACGTCGAGGTCGAGATCGGCCAGGGCCTGCACTCCGCCGTAGCGGACGCTCACCGATCGGGCGACCAGCATGGCCGGCACCGGCAGCCGCTGACTCAGCGGCCGCGGGACCTCGCGGAGGGCGGATGCCTTTGCTGCCGAGGCCACCGCGTCGGTGGCGGCGGGTCGTGGTGACGGGCGCTCCGGGCGCCCGGCCAGGGCCTCGCCCAGCAGCCGGTCAGCCCCTCGCAGCGCACCACCGATGCCCTCCGGCTGGCGGACGATCGAGACGATGAGCAGGGCCGCGAACAGGATCGGGAACGCCAGCAGCGGCGGGCCGAGGATGTCCGTGACGATCGGGATCTCCAGGTCGCTCGGCACCAGTCGTGGCAGGGCACTGACGGCGAAGGCACCGATGAGGATGCCCACCGGAGAGCGGGCGCCACCGACCACGACGATGGCGACGAGCAGCAGCGACTGCTGCAGCACGAACGGCACGGTGTCGCTCACCGAGGTCTGCTGCAGGGCGAACATCGCGCCGCCCAGACCCGCGATGCCGCCGGACATGGCATAGGCCAGCAGCTTGGTGCGTCCGGCGGCGATCCCGAAGGAGGCGGCCCGGTCCTCGACGTCGCGGACCGCCACGAAGGACCGTCCGGCTCGGGTGGAGCGCACCCTGGCCAGCAGTCCGACGGTCCCGACCACGCACGCCACGCAGAACCAGTAGTAGTAGCGGTCGTCCTCGAAGTACGCCGGTCGCTCGAAGACCAGACCGACCGCCTTGACCTGCGGGAACTCGTTGGGCACCTGCTCGGCGAACAGCTGGAAGGCCAGTGACGCGATCGCCACCTGCAGGCCTCGGATCCGCAGCGAGGGCAGCCCCACCACGGTGGCGACCGCTGCCGTCATCACGATCGCGGCGAGGAAGGCGACCGGCCAGGGTGCTCCGCGGGCACCCACCGACAGCGCCGTGAAGACCCCGACGCCGTAGTACGACGCGTGTGCCAACGACAGCTGACCGGTCGACCCGACGAGCAGGTCGAGCCCCAGCGCGACGACCGCCAGGCTCATCGCGGTGATGAGCACGTTGGTGCTGGCCGACGCCACCCACAGCGGAGCGGTGAGGACGAGCACGAGCAGCGCAACGCCCGACGTCAGGCGCGGCAGCGCGCGCCGATCAGGCCGTGGCACGGACCGCCCTCCGCATCTTGAGCGACAGCCCCGAGCCGCGAAGCAGCAGCACCCCGAGCACCACGGCGAACACGATGAGGGCGGAGTAGAGCGGCCCCAGTCGCGGGCTCACGACTGCCTCAATCACACCGACCAGCAGGCTCCCGGCGATGGCCCCGCGCAGGCTGTCGAGACCCCCGATCACCGCACCTGCCAGGGCCCGGAGCAAGAAGGAGGTGAGCGAGAACGGCGTCAGCGAGCCGACGATCGGACCGAGCAGCGCGGCCGCGGCTCCAGCGAGCGCACCTCCCACACCCCAGGCGAACATGTAGACCCGGTTGACCTTGACGCCGAGCAGGCGCGCGACCGTCGGGTCACTCACGGTGCCGCGCGTGGCGAGACCGAAGCGGGTGCGGGTGAGGAACAGCCAGAGCGACACCGCGACGACGGCGGCGAGCACCAGTGCCGCCCCGCGGGCAGCAGTGACCGTCGAGCCGAAGACCTTGATCGAGCCGTCCCCGACGGGTGACGGAGCGGGAGTGGCCTGTACGCCGTACATGCGCAGCTCGAGCAGTGCCAGCAGCAGCGCGACAGCAAGAGTGGCCACGAGAGCGTCCAGGGCTGGTCGCTGCACCAACGGGCGCATGATGAAGCGCTCGACGAGCAGGCCGAGCCCGCCGCCGCCGATGATGGCCACCAGCGCTGCCGTGGTTGCCGAGAGCCGGATCCCGGTCAGAGGCACGTCATGCGTCGTGAAGTACAGCCCGCCGTAGAGCGCGAAAGCGCCGATCTCGCCCATGGCGATCGACAGCGCGCGAGTGCTCGAGTAGACGAGCACCACCGCGACCGCGAGCAGTGAGTAGGCGGCGCCGATGCACAGCCCGACGACCAGGTCCCCCAGCAGCACGTCAGTAGTTGTTGCTGTAGTCGGTGGCCGTCTTCCATGCCGGAACGCCGTCGATGGTGCTGACGGTCATCGTGATGGTCTGGCCGCCACTGCCGAAGCGCTTGCCACCCCGGAAGTCCAGCGGCGACCAGCACAGCGGCGCGCCGGTGACGACGTCCGTGCGGTTCAGCACGAGGTTCTGCATCGCGTGCCGGAAGGAGTTGCGGCCGAGGTCGGGGCCGGCCGCCTTCATGGCGGCCGCGACGATCTGGCCATAGCCCCAGGCCGGCAGCCCGATGTCCTTGTCGGCAGCACCGGCGTCGTTGCTCTTGTTGGTGGCGTTGTACAACGCGTAGCGCGGGTCGGCCAGACCGCCCCAGGGACTGAAGGCCACCGCCTTGTCGAACGCACCCTGGCCGGGCGCCAGGACCAGGTTGAAGCCCCACGCGATGGAGCTCGAGATCCACGGCGGTGAGTAGCCGTTCTGCTTGGCGCTCTGCGCGATGTTGATCGCGGGCGTCGGCGCGACGTAGAGCCAGACCGACTCGGCCTTGTCGTTGGCGAGCTTCTGCGCCTCGGCGAGGAACTGGCTGTCCATGCCGTTGATGCGCTCGTCGTGGACGATCTCCAAGCCGAGCTTCCTGGCCTCGTCCCGCCAGGCGTCCGCCGCCGGGTAGGCGGTGGGATCGGTCTCGGTGACGATGCCGACCCGCCTCACCTTCAGGGTGTTCTTCATGTAGCGGGCGATCTGGCGGCCGGTCACCGTCTGGTCGGTGCCGATCACGAAAGCATCGGCAGGCAGGGCGATGGCGGGCGGCACCTGGTTGGCGAGGTGGGGGATGCCGGCTTTGCCGAGCGCCTGGACGAGGGCACCCTCGACGGCGATGCGGTCCAGCGTGACGGCGGCGAAGTAGCCCTGATCACGGATCTGGTCGACCGCCGCCCGCGCACCAGCCTCGGTCGACTGGGTGTCGAAGATGGTCAGCTGCAGCTTGCGGCCGAAGACCCCGCCCTTGCTGTTGAGGAAGTCGGCGTAGGTCTTGGCCTGCGCGTCGATCGACCGCGGCACCGGGGCCGCGCCCGTCTTCGGCACCAGGATGGCGATCTTCACCAGGTCGTCGGTGACGCCGACCGTGGAGCCGGCCGGCACCCGGGTCGGGGTGCTGCCCGTCGTGCTCGAGCCGCTGCTCCCCGAGGAGCCGCCGCCCGTCGTACCGCCGACGCTGCCACCCGAGCCGCTGGTCCCGCCGCCGGTGCCACCGCTCGTGCCCGACGTGCCTGTGAACACCGAGCCCGTCGTCCCGCCGGCAACCGGTGCGGTGCCGGACGTCCCCGTGCCGGACGTCGTCGCCCCGCTGGTCCCGCCCTCAGCCGCGGTCAGGCCGTCCTGGGTCGTGCCTTGCTGAGGGCCGAGCGCGTCGGTCGCCGGACGGTCGAAGCGCGCCCCGCACGCCGACAGCGACAGGGCGACGACGAGCAGCACCGTCGCCCGACCGAGCCGGCGCCGACCGGGTCGACGAACAGGGCCAGGGTTTGCTGGGTACACGCAGCACGCTCCACGGGACGCGCACACCTGCTGGTGTGATCGGCGTCACTGTAGAGACAAGCGCGGGCATTTCGCACGAACCGCCGGCTCGAGCTGCCGCTGCGCCGAAGGGTTCCAAGCGGTCAGCTGTGGCCGTAGGGCACCGGATCGCCGGCCTCGACGGGGTCCACCCCATCGGCCGGCGGGTCGACCTCGAGCTCGGGCTGCGGCGCGTGGACGACCTCGAAGTCCTCGTGCTCGACAGCCAGCCCCGTCGTCGAGGCATGGGACCCGTCGACGACGACGGATGAGTGGGCGCCGCAGCCGTGGTCGAGGGCGACGACCCGACCGTCGTCGGGCGCGTAGCCGTTGGCGCAGGCCCCGAACCCCTGCGACAGCGCGCCGCCCAGCGGCACGAAGAAGCCGCAGGACCGGCAGGGCGCGGGCGCCGCCTTGGCGAGCGGCGAAGCAGGGCCGGCATCCCCGTCGTACCAGCGCTCAGCGGCCAGCGCCCGGCCGTCGAGGGACAGCACCTTCTCGCGGCCGAGGCCGAGCTCGCGGTCGAGCTCGTAGAGCAGGTCCTCCTGCTCGGTGTCCTCGAACGACGCGACCAGCCGCAGGTCGTCGGGTGCGGTCGGCAGCAGGTCGCCGGGTGAGAGGTCGCCGGGCTGGACGCGCTCGCTCCAGGGCACCCACTCAGGAGCCAGCAGCGCACCCGACCCAGGCAGCAGCACGACCTCGTCGACGGTGATCTCGTCGTGGCCGTCGCCCCGGGCGACGGTGACCGCCCAGCGCCAACCGACGTAGCCCTTCTCCATCGCGGCGAAGGAGTGCGTCACGACGAAGGCGTCGTCGACCTCGAGCCCGAGGTGGTCACCCACCTCGCCACCAGCGACCTCGACAGCGAGGGCGCGGGCCAGGTCGACCGCGGCGGCCAGCGCCGGATCAACCTCGAAAGCAGGCACCGACTCCTCGACCGTGCCGGCGACGGGGGGCGCGTCGTCGCCCGCCGAGGCCACCACCGTCTCGAAAGCAGTCTCGAGGGGGGTCTCGACGGGCACAGCGGTCTCCTCGGAAGCGGTCAGGGGTTCTTCACCAGTGTCGCTGCTCACAGCGCCGGCGTCGTCATCGACCGACGCGGCTGCCTCGTCGCGCGCCACCGGACGACCCCCGGATAACCTCGTCCCGACGTCGCGCAACCTGCGCCGCATGCCTGCCACATCGCACAGCCTGCCAGAACCGGAGAAGCCGCATGACGCCCCGCCGCCGACTGCTCGCCGCAGCCAGCGTCGGCATCGCCCTGGTCGGGCTGACGGGCTGCCAGCAGCCCACCCCGATCGTGACGCTGCAGAGCGGCCGGACCGTCGTGACGAGCGAGGCGCAGACGTGGTGCTTCGGCGGCAAGCCCAACGCTTCGTGCCGCGACCAGCGGGCGTCGATCCCGGCGGTCCAGATGCGGGCCACCCCCGGGCAGCTGGTGTCGATCGACGTCTCGAAGCAGGTCGCCGAACGCGGCTGGTTCGCCGTGCAGGAGGTGCCCGGCATTGAGAGTCAGAACGGCGCCTACCCCACCCGCGACGACCACTACTTCACCCTGACGATGCCCCCGGCAACGGTGCAGCTCACCATCCGGGCCCTCGACGGCGAGCGTGACGCCGACGGCGAGTACGACCGCAATCGGGTCACCGGCCTGTGGACCTTCGTGGTCACCCCCGAGGACTGAGCTTGCCGGTCCTCGCGGTGGTCGCGACCGTCGCCGAACGCGATGCGCTGCTGCGCCGGGTCGAGACCACCAGGACCAGGATCGGGCCGTACGACGCCCTGCGCGCCGGTCCGGCGGTGGTCATCGTCGCCGGCATCGGGCCGGGTCCTGCCGCGGCGGCGACGGGGGCCGCTCTCGCGCTGGACAGCTACGACACCGTCCTGTCGGTCGGGATCTGCGGCGGCTTCGCCGGCGCTGCCGCCATCGGCGACGTCGTCATCGCCACCGATGTCGTGGCCGCAGATCTCGGAGCCTTCTCTCCGGAGGGCTTCCTCGGGCTGGCCGAGCTCGGCTGGGCCGAGGAGTCGCTGCCGTGCCCGGTAGCCGCCCTGCAGCGGACCTGCGACCGGCTGCGCGCCGCCGGCCTGTCCGTGGTGACCGGCCCCGTCCTGACTGTCTCGACCGTCACCGGCACCGATGCGCGGGCTGCCGAGCTGGCCGCCCGCCATGGTGCCGTCGCCGAGGCGATGGAGGGTCGGGGCGTCGCCGACGCCGCGCTAGCGCATGGCATCGGCATCCTCGAGGTGCGGGCCGTGAGCAACCTGGTCGGCCGGCGGGACACCGGCGCCTGGCGCATCGGCGCGGCGTTCGAGGCGCTGGAGAAGGTCGGCGAGGCGCTGTGGTCGTGACCGGCAAGGCCTTGAAGCTCGGGATCTCACCCTGCCCCAACGACACTTTCGTCTTCAGCGCGTGGGCACACGGTCAGGTCGCCGGACCGGCCGTGGACGTGACGTTCGCCGATATCGACGTCTGCAACTCCCTCGCCGTGGCACGTGAGCTCGACGTCGCGAAGGTGTCCTTCGCGGCCCTGCCGGAGCTGCTCGACGACTACGCCCTGCTCCCTTGCGGCGGCGCCCTCGGTCGCGGCTGCGGCCCGCTCGTGCTCGCCCGCGACCCCGACCAGGACCTGACCGGCGCCACCATCGCGGTCCCCGGTGAGCGCACCACCGCTTACCTGCTGCTGCGGCTGTGGCGCACCGGCTTTGACGTGGCGGTCCTTCCCTTCGAGCAGATCATGCCGGCGGTTGCGGCTGGTCGGGTCGATGCTGGGCTGGTCATCCACGAGGCGAGGTTCACCTACCCGTCGTACGGCCTGCACTGCCTCCAGGACCTCGGCCAGTGGGGGGAGGACGACACCGGGCTGCCCATCCCGCTCGGCGCCATCGTCGCCCGTCGGGAGCTGGACCGGGGGGCGCTGTCGACGACCGTGCGGGCGTCCGTGGAGCACGCCTGGGCTGATCCGGCGGCGTCCCGGGGCTGGGTCCGGTCGCACAGCCAGGAGCTCAGCGCCGACGTGTGCGACGCCCACATCGCGCTGTACGTCAACGACTTCACGCGCGATCTGGGTGAGCAGGGCTACGCCGCCGTCGGCGCGCTGCTCGACCGCGCCGCTACCGGCGGGCTGCTCCGGCCGGTGGCACCCAGCTTGCTGCGGTAGGTCAGCCCTCGAGCTCGTCGGCGATCGCCCGCAGGATCTGCGCGACGGTCTTGCCGGTGTCACGGTCCGGGTGCTTGCCTCGGCGCAGCGACGGCTGGATCCGGCTCTCGAGCATCTTGATGGTGTCCTCGACCATGATCTGCAGCTCCTCGGCGGGGCGCCGCGCGGATGCCAGCCCGGGCGGGGCCTCGAGGATGCGGACGGACAGCGCCTGCTCACCGCGCTTGCCGGCAGCGACGCCGAACTCCAGCCGGGTGCCGGCCTTCAGCTCCTCGACGCCCTCGGGCAGCGCGGCCTTCGGGACGAACACGTCGCCGCCGTCGTCGCGCGTGGCGAAGCCGAAGCCCTTCTCCTTGTCGTAGAACTTGACCTTGCCGGTGGGCACGGGAGGACCTCACTGCTGACGGGACGGAACCTGCGCAGGGTATCTGTCCCGCGGCGGGTGCGCTTCCCCTTATGATCGCCCGAATCGTCGAAACGTCAGGCTCCAGCCAGGGGCCGGGTGTGCCGATGCTGGTCGGGGGCAGGCCGCCCCGCACGCACCCGGGGGGAAGACCTGTGGCACGACGTCGCGCAGTCGCGCTGACGGGTGCCCTCGTTGGTCTCCTGGTGACCGTGATGCCCGCCCTGGACGCCAGCGCCGACACCGGCCTGCGCAGCGAGTCGCTGATCTCCCCGACGATCCTGCGCCAGACCCATGCCTACGGCACCGCAGGGTCCAAGCACACCCTCGACGTCTACGTCCCGGCCGAGCAGCCGCGCACCCCCCGCCCCACCGTCGTGTTCATCCACGGCGGCTCGTGGGCCATCGGCGACAAGGGCGAGTGGGAGTCCGAGGCGGTCACGGTCGCGGAGCGCGGCTGGACGGCTGTCTCCATCAACTACCGGCTGTCGGACGACGCCCCCTGGCCGGCGCAGCGCGACGATGCATCCGCGGCCCTGGCGTACCTCCAGCGCAACGCCGACCTGCTGGGCATCGACCCGGCGCGGATCGGCGCCCTCGGCGACTCCGCCGGTGGCCACCTCGCGGGACTGCTCGGCCAGGCCCGCCCCGGCCAGGCCCCCGTGCGCGGCGTCGTCACGCTGTCCGGCATCAACGACATGTCCGGCCTGCTCAAGCAGCCGAGCTCGGGTGGCTGCGCCACGTCTTCTCCGTGCAGCTACCGCGGTCTGGCGCTGCGGGTCACCCGCGACCTGATGCGGTGCCTGCCGGCTTCGTGCTCCTCGGCCTATCGGGCCGCCTCGCCGGGCGCGCTCGTTTCGGCCAGCTCACCCGCGACGCTCTCGTTCAACAGCGAGGGCGAGCTCATCGATCCTCGGCAGGCGTGGGTGATGGACACCGCACTGCGCCGTCAGGGCCGCGCCAGCCGGGTCCAGGTGTTCGCCGGCAGCCTGCACGCCCGCGGCTACCAGGACCGCGTCTTCGAACCCGCGCTGCGCTTCCTCGCCGCCGTGCTCACCCCGGAGACCGCCGCGCCCTACCCACGCCCGACCGTCACCACCACCCTCGCCCTGCCTGGCTCATCCGGGGTGCGGGTCGGCGAAGCGGTGCGCTTCCACGGTGTCGTGCGCCCGCGGGCCTACGGCAGCTCGGTGGCACTCCAGGTCCGCGGCGGCGACGGCATCTGGCGAACCGTCAAGATCACGCAGCTGCTCCGGGGCCAGTACGACACCTACTACGACACGACCTGGACGCCGACCCGCGGCGGGATGACGGCCTGGCGGGCGGTCTGGACCGGCAGCGGCGGGCAGGGCATCAGCAAGACCGCGGCGATCTACGCCCGCTGACTAACCTCAACCGCGTGGCACGTCACGCTGCTGGCCCTGACCGGCGAGCCGGGGACCGACTCGTCCGGCTCGGCGTCATCGTGTTCGGCATCGGGCTGGTCGCGGTGCTCGGCTGCCTCGGCCTGTTCCTCGTTGAGTCCGACGTGCCGCTGTGGCTGGCAGTCGTTGCTGCGTCCCTGCCGCTTGGCCTCGGGCTCGCGCTGGTCGGTCTGCTGCGATCGGTCCTGGCTCGCCCAGGCGCCTAGGGGCGAGCTGGTCCGGGGCAGCGGGCCGCCGAGCCGTCGACGGTCACCCGGGAGTCCGCAGCGCGTCGTTCATCGACCCGGACCGGAACTCCCGGACCGTGACCGAGACAAACCCGCTCCCCACCACCAGCTCACTGAGCGCGTCGTCCCAGCGGGCCAAGGTGACCGGGTCGAGCTCGACGCGCGCCACGCCGCTACCGAGGTCACGCACCCGCAGGTCACGGACCGCACCGAGGGCGGCGCGCAGGGCGGTCTCCGCCCGGTCCACCCGCGCCAGACCGACAGGCGTCACCGGAATGCCGTAGGCGATCCTGGACGCGAGACAGGCCAGCGCCGGCTTGTCGGCCGTCACGAGCCCCCACCGACGCGAGGCCTCGCGGATCTCTGCCTTGGTGAGCCCCGACAGCGGCGTCACCGCGCCGCGCTCCGCCGCCGCGCGGATGCCGGGCCGGAACCCCGCGACCAGGTCGTCGGCGTTGGTGCCCGTGGCGACGTGCGCCAACCCGAGGGAGTCGGCCAGCGGCCGCAGGGTGTCAACCAGGGTGGCTTTGCAGTGGAAGCACCGCTCGCCGTCGTTGCGGACATAGCCCGCGCGGGCCAGCTCGTCCGTCCCGGGAGTCAGGTGCCGCACCCCCAAGGACAAGGCGTACGCCGATGCCGCAGGCAACTCGGACTGAGCGAGTGACGGGCTCACCGCGGTCGCCGCGACGACGTCCACGGTGCCGAGCGACCGGACGGCGGCCGCCAGCAGGAACGCCGAATCCGCGCCGCCGCTGAAGGCCACGAGGACACTGCCGAGGAACGCCAACTGCCCATGCAGTGCAGCGATCTTGGTGTCGAGGTCGTCCACACCACGAAGCGTAGGCGGGCTGCCGTAGCGACCGGGTGACAGTGGCCGCGGACCCCCGCGGGCAGGGACATCTCGCCGTACAGTCGTCGAGTGCGCCGACTCCTTGCTCCCCTCGTCGCGGCGACGGTCCTGTCCATGACCGTGTCGACGGCGCTGGCCGACGTGCGCTGGAACCCAAGGCCGCCCGGGCCCTGCGTGGGTGCGCTGCCACCCGGCACGCCACTGTCCTGCCTCGGGCAGGCCGCACCGGTGTCCCAGCGCAGCGACCTGGTGGCCTACGAAGGTCTGGGGACCTGGCTCGACGCCTACGACTGGGCCCCGGAATACGGCGGCACCGTCAAGCCGGCCGCTCTCGACGAGATGCAGCGCCGTGGGATCAAGACGATCTACCTGCAGGCCGCCAAGCAGGGCACCCGCTCGAAGGGCACCCTGCTCTCACCCTCGCTGCTCGGCCAGTGGCTGGTGGGTGCGCATGCCCGCGGCATGCGCGTGCAGGCGTGGTACCTCCCATTGTTCACCGACGTCGCCAAGGACAACGCGGCCCTCGACGCGATCGTCGCCTACCGCTCGCAGGGGCAGGCCTTCGACACCATCGGCATGGACATCGAGTGGCGCGGCCTGACCGACGTGGCGGAGCGCAACCGCCGGCTGGTGGCGATGTCGAAGCGGCTGCGCGCCAAGGTCCCCAACACCGCGCTGGCGGGCATCGTCGTGGCACCAGTCGTGACCAACGACGTGAACAAGAACTTCTGGAACCCGTTCCCGTGGGCCGAGCTCAAGCCGCTCTACGACGTCTGGCAGCCGATGGGCTACTGGACCGATCGCAAGAGCACCTCGCGCTGGCGCGACGCCCATGAGTCAACGGTGTGGAACGCCCGCTACCTGCGACAGAACCTCAAGGACCCGAATGCCAAGGTCCACTCGATCGGCGGCATCGCCCCGACCGGCGCTGAGGTCCGCGGGTTCGTCAGGGCGACCCAGGAGGAAGCCAGCCTCGGCGGGTCCATCTACGACTACCCCCACACGGCCGCGGCGGTCTACCGGGACCTGCAGAAGGTCCCCAACCAGGACTAGCCGTCGGCGAGCGCCCGCAGCTCGGCAAGCAGCAACTGGCGCGTGGTGTGCCCGTCGAGGTCCTGACGAGGGGCCGGCAGCAGCTCAGCCAAGCGAGGAACGGCCGACAGGTGCCGCGCAACTGGCTCATCGTCGACCGGCGGCACCCACGCGGGGCTGAGCGGATCGACGTTCACCTTCCCTCCTTCGGCACCCAGGAGCGCCCCGGCGACCACCGGAACGGGTGACATCGCCGGCCGGGCGAGCGCCCCTCCGTGCACAAGCGCCCGCCGCGCGGGCCCGCCCCGCGCCGACCGCGACTAGCGTTGTCCGGATGACCGGGCACCCGCCGCGCAGCCTCGCGGATGCACTGCGCGCGTGGCCGGATGAGCGGCTCGCCGCGCTGCTGCAGGCCCGCCCCGACCTCGCTACCCCCGTCCCGCCCGATCTCGGAGTCCTCGCCGCCCGCGCCGCCGTGCGGCTGTCGGCGCTGCGGGTGCTCGAGACCCTCGACGCCTTCACGGTCGCCGTCCTCGAGGCCTTGCTGCTGCTCGACGAACCACCGACGTACGACGGACTGCGCGCTCTCGTGGGCGAAGCAGCCGACGACGGACAGGTGCGTGCAGCCGTAGACCGGCTCCAGGAGCTCGCGGTGGTCTGGGGCGAAGACACCGCCCTCCATGTGGTCGGCTCGATCCGCGACGTGCTGTTCGTGGGCGCCCTCGGGCTCGGTCGGCCGGCTGCGGCACTGCTGGGAGCCCTGACGGACCGCCAGCTCGCGCCGTTGAAGGAGACGATGGGACTGCCGGAGCCGGGCGGCATGGAACCCCTGATGGAGCTGTTCAGCGACCGGCAGCGGCTCGGGGTCCTCCTCGCGTCGGCGAGCGGACCCGCCCGCGAGGTGCTGGCGTCGCTGGCCGAGGGTCCACCGGTGGGGCAGGTCCGCGACGCCCTTCGCCCCCACACGGCCGACGACGACGGCAACCCGGTGCGCTGGCTGATCGCCCGCGGCCTGCTCGTGCCGGTCGGCGTCGGCACCGTCGAGCTGCCACGCGAAGTCGGGCTGGCGGTCCGGGGCGCCCGCCCGCTCGGCCACGTCAGCACCGAGCCGCCACTGGTGACGACCCGCTCACTCAAGCCGATCGACGTCGATCGCACTGCCGCACTCGCGGTCGGCGACGTCGTGTCGAAGGTCGAGGCCCTGCTCGAGTCCTGGTCCCTCGCGCCGCCGTCGGTCCTGCGAGCCGGCGGCCTCGGGGTCCGCGAGCTGAAGCGCGTGGCCAAGGACCTGGACGTCCCGGACAGCACTGCTGCCCTCCTCGTAGAAGTGGCTGCGGCGGCGGGGATCGTCGAGCAGACCGCATCGGTCGACCCGGAGTGGGTGCCGACCTCGGCGTACGACAAGTGGGTGGCCCTGCCGACCGGGCTGCGCTGGGCTGCCCTCGTGACCGCCTGGGTGACGATGCCGAGGCTGGTCGGGCTCGTCGGACAGCGGGATGAGCGCGACAAGGTCTTCGCGGCGCTCGGTCCCGACGTGCAACGACCTGGCGTGGTCGTCGACCGCCGGGTCGTCATCGACGCCCTGCTGGACCTGCCGCCCGGCCAGGCGCCCGACCGGGAGGCCCTGATCGAGCGACTGCGCTGGCAAGCCCCCCGGCGCGGCGGTCGCAATAGAGCGGCCCTCGTCGGCTGGGTCCTCGACGAGGCCGAGGCCCTCGGCCTGACGGGTCGGGGCGCCGCCGCGTCGTTCGCCCGATCGCTGCTGGCCGGCGAGGAGCGGGCTGCCGTCGACCGGCTCGAGTCATTGCTGCCCGACCCGCTTGACCACGTCCTCGTCCAACCGGATCTGACCGTCGTCGCCCCCGGCCCCCTCGAGCGCGACCTGGCTCGCGAGCTGGCGCTGGTGGCGGATGTCGAATCGACCGGTGACGCGACCGTGTTCCGGGTGTCCGAGTCGTCGGTGCGACGCGCGCTCGACGCCGGCCGCTCCGCTGCCGACCTGGTGGGGCTGTTCACCACCCGGTCGCGCACCCCTGTGCCCCAAGCGCTCAGTTACCTCATCGAGGACGTGGCTCGCCGACACGGTCGGCTGCGGTCGGGAGCGGCGTCGTCCTACCTGCGCTGCGACGACGAGGCGCTGCTCGCCGAGGTGCTCGCCGATCGCCGCACCGCGCCGCTGCGACTGCGGCGGCTCGCCCCGACGGTGCTGGTCTCGACCGCCTCGATCAACGAGGTGCTCGACGGGCTGCGGGGCGCCGGCTATGCCCCGGCCGCCGAGGCCCCCGACGGGGCACTGCTCATCGCCCGCCCCGATGCGCGGCGCACCGCCGCCCGGCCCCGGCCGCCCCGCCCGACCGAGCCCGTCA
>JBKKBU010000162.1:0-9164 GCA_046713755.1 Mycobacteriales bacterium | reverse complement strand
AACTTCTGCAGGAACTTCTTCGGCCCGCTGAAGTGCTCGACCAGGTCGATCTGCCGGTCGGCGATGACGATGTCGGCCCGGCCGGCGATGATCGGTTGCACCAGGTCGGTGATCCGCTCCTGCGGGTACTGATTGTCACCGTCGGTGTTCACGACGATGTCCGCGCCGAGCTCGAGCGCGCGCTGCACCCCGTCGTGGAAGGACCGGCCGAGCCCGCGGTTGCGGGCATGCCGCACGAACTGCGTGACGCCGTGCGCCCTCGCGACCTCGACCGTCCTGTCCGTCGACCCGTCGTCGATGACGAGGACGGTGATCTTGTCGATCCCCGGGATCTCCGTGGGGATCGTCGAGAGGACGGCCGGGAGGGTCTCCTCCTCGTTGAGACAGGGGACCTGGACGACGAGGTGCACGCCGCTGATCGTAGTCAGGCCCGCTGCCGGAGCCTCAGGCCTTGGTGGCCCAGACGATCGTCCCGGGGTAGGGGGAGGCGGTGGTGGACCCTGATCGTGCGGTCCCGCCCCACGTAACGGGCGGCAGCAGTCGCACATGGCATTCGGGTGTACTTGGCCAAGTGTCGGCCAGCCGACACTTCGCTGGCTGCAGGTAGGTGAGGGTCCCCCCCGGCCCCCCGCCGATTTTCCCGGGGGGGAACCATGACTTTGCCCAGGCACGCCTTGCCGCTGTGGAAGCGGGACACGCCGCGGAGGGCGCTCGTCCTCGCGGTCGGCATCGCGACAGCGCTACCACTGATCGCCGTGCCGGCGCTCGCCGGCAGACCCGGGAGCGGCTCGCCGCAAGGCTTCTCGGTGACCGACGGCACTGTCCAGGAGGCCAGCGCCGGAACGACGACGGCCAGCTTCACGATCTCCCTCAGCGAGCCGCTCCGGCGGGGCGCGACAGTCCAGTACGTCACCACTGACGGGACTGCTGTCGCGCCTGACGACTTCACCGCCTTCGGCGGGACGCTGACCTTCGCCGCGCGGGAGACGTCCAAGACGCTCACCGTGCCGGTGCGGGGCGACATCCTCGACGAGGTCGACGAGACCTTCTCGCTGGTGCTATCGGCCCCGAGCGGGGCGGCGATCGTGGATGGCACGGGCGTCATGACGATCCTCGACGACGACGCCGCGCCTTCGCTGGCGATCGCCGACGCATCGGTGCTCGAGGGCGACAGCGGCCTTGCGCCGCTGACCTTCAACGTGCGGCTGTCCAGGCCCTCCGGTCGCGAGGTCACCGTCCTCGCTACGGCCGTCGACGGCACGGCGGTCGCCGGCGTCGACTACGACGACGCCGGTGGCACGCTCGTCTTCCCGCCAGGCGAGGTCCTGCAGACCGTCGTCGTCAACGCGCGTCCCGACGACCTGGACGAGACCGACGAGACCTTCCGGGTGCTGCTCTCCGACGCCTCTGGCGCGACCATCAGCGACAACAGCGGTCAGGGTCGGATCCTCGACGACGACGCCCCGGCCACGCCGACCATCGAGTCGACCGACCCGGCCTCCCCGGCGGCGTCGACCTCGCCGAAGGTGCGCGGTTTCGCGCCCGAGGGAACCACCGTCCGCATCGCCGCCGGCTGCGGGGGCGCGATCCTCGCCACGGGTACCCCCTACCAGTTCTCGACGTCGGGCATCCCGGTCGTCGTCGCGTCCAATGCGACCACGCAGCTGGTCGCCAGTGCCGTCTCCGGCATGACGGGCAAGGCCTCGCCGTGCTCGGCGGCGTTCCCCTACACGACGGACACCGTCCCGCCGGCGGCCCCGAACGGTCTTGTCGTGAGCCCGGCCGGCCCGTCCAACATCGACAGCCCGACGGTCCGCGGCACCGCCGAGGCCGGCTCGCTTGTCGACGTCTTCACGGCGACCGGCTGCAGCGGGGTCGCCGCCGCCTCCGGCACAGCGGCTGAGTTCGCCGCCGGCCTCATCACGCCGGTCCCGCTCAACGCGACGTCGACCTTCTCGGCCCGCGCCCGTGACGCCGTCGGCAACGCCTCGCCGTGCGCCTCCGGCCCGAGTTACACCCACGACGGCATCGCGCCTGGCGCCCCGGCGATCACCGGGTCGAACCCGGCCTCGCCGAGTGACGACGAGACGCCGGCCCTGGCCGGCAATGCCGAGCCTGGCAGCACCGTCTCGATCTACCAGTCGCCGGACTGCTCCGGCACCCCGGTGGCGAACGTGCCCACCAACGCATCCGGTTCTTGGGCCACCCCGGAGCTCGCTGTCCCGGAGGACTCGACCTCGGCATTCACCGCGGTGGCCACTGATGGCGCCGGCAACCGGTCCGCATGCAGCGGTGCGTTCAGTTACGTCGAGCAGGTGGTGTCGTCCCTCACACCGCCCACCTTCGACTACGCATCACCGCCGTCGCCGGCTGTTGCGGTCGGTGGAACCCTCGATGTGCTGCTCGTTGGCACCGCGGTGGGTGTTCCGACGGTCGTCATCTACGGCGCGCCCGGGTGCAACGAGGCGGGCGGCTCTGCCGGGACCTTCTACGACGGCCAGACCTGGCAGTACCAGCTCAACGGGCTGCCGCCGGGCGACTACCTCCTCTCGGTGGGCTCCTACGACCCTGTGTCGCTCGAAGTTGCTTGCGGGCCGGACATCTCCTACACCGTCCTCCCGGACAACGGCGGCGGTCTCAGTGACCCCTATGAGCCGAATCAAGAGAGTTCCTCGGCGACCTACATCGAGCTGCCAGGGAGCCTCGTCGCTGCCATCCAGGAGCCAGGCGACTACGACCTCTACCGCTTCACGCTCACGCAGGAGTCGGTCGTCACCTCGCAGGTCGCGGAGGTCGACGGTGGCGCCTGCACGAACGGCACGATCGACAGCGAGATCTACCTGCTCGACGTGAACTACGTCGCTTACGACTACAACGACAACATCGATCCGGCCAACGGGAACCTCTGCTCGGCCATGTCCACCCTCCTGCCGGCGGGTGATCACTACATCGCTGTTCTCGCCTCGCAGCAGTTCGCCCCGAACCTGACCTTCGCCTACTGGCTCCTGGTCAACGCCACCCCGACCGGGGGCGGTGGCGGCGGCGGCGATGGCGAGCCGCAGAACAACGACCCCTACACCGGGCCGGCCTTCGACCCGTCGGGCACGCAGTCGGGCCGTCTCGAGGCGGGCGACATCGACTATTACCGCTTCACCCTGACCGAAGCGAGCGGGGTCACGCTGGGAGCGACGCAGCCGGGTGGCGTCTGTGACGCCACGTGGGAGGCCGGAGCCGCGGTCGTGATTGCGCGACTCAGCGACGCGTCGTACCCCGGCTTCGACGACGGGACGGGGCCTGGCGGCTGTCCCCTCGCCAACTCGGTCAACAGCCCTGAGCTGGCCGAACTGGCACCTGGTGACTACGCGGCCGGCATCGGCTACGCCGCCAACCCGGAGACCCTGTTGGGTGACTACGTGATGACGCTCACCATCACGCCGACGTCGGCGCCGCCCACCCCGGCGGCCCCGGAGACGGAGCCGAATGACGACCAGGCCACCGCCAACCCCATCGAGGACGGCCAGCCGGTCGCCGGCAGCATCAACCCGGTCGGCGACCAGGACTTCTTCGCCATCGTCGTCCCCGACGGCTACTCACTGACCGCCGAGACGAAGGACGGCACGGGCTCCACCTGCACCTCGGCAACCGACACCATCGTGACCCTGTTCGCCCCGAACGGCTCGCAGGCCGGCACGGACGACGACGGCGGCGTGAGCACCTGCTCGCTGCTGCGGACTGTCCCGCTCGCTGGAGGCACGTACGCGATCCGCGTCAACGACTTCCAGAACAACGGGACCCTCAGCTACCAGCTGCAGGTCACCCTCACCCCATCGGCGCCCTAGCGCACCAGCACGCGACGAGGGCACGGGAGCGACGCTTCCGGGCCCTCGTCGTGCTGACCGGATCGGCCGGGCGAGGCTCAGGACTTGGTGGCCCAGACGATCGTCCAGGGGTAGGGCGACGCGACCGCGCGCACGTTGGCGACCTGCGACACGAAGCGCTGGAAGCCCGGCTTGGTCCAGTGGTTGAGGTGCCCGGGGGTGTTGCCCAGGTCCTTGACGTAGCGCCCGGTGATGAGGTTCGAACCACGGAAGATCGGCTCGCGGGGCACCGACAGCAGCAGGTGCTTGGACGTCACGCGGGCCAGCTCGCGCAGCCCGGCGGCCGGGTCGCGCAGGTGCTCGAGCACCTCGACGCAGACCACCAGGTCGAACTGCTCGTCCAAAAACGGCAGGTTCTCAGCATCGCCGTGCAGGTAGTGCGGGCCGGGACGTGAGCGCCACTCCGACCGAAGCCCCGCGTCGGGCAGGTCCAGGCCGACCGCGGTGCCGAAGCGCTCGAACATCTTCTGGCTGATCACGCCCTCGCCGGCGCCGACCTCGAGCGGGTTGGTCGCCGGCGACCGGTCGGCCGCGATGTCGCTGACTAGCCCGTCGAGGCGGTCGACGAAGCGCTCGGTCAGCCACTTGATGGCAGGGTTCTTGGCGGTGTACTTCTGCGTGTGGTTGCCGATCACCACACCCGGCGTCTCAGGCGCTTGGGTCATGGCGAGCAGGCTACCGGCGGCAGTTCACGGGAAGCCGTACGCCATCGCCGTACGCTCTGGCACGTGAAGCGGCTCCGCAGGTACGCCGGGCCGCTGGTCCTCCTCCTCGCGGTGCTGGCGCTCGCCCTCACCTTGCGCAGCCAGGGCTCCGAAGCCCGCGCAGCGCTCGGTCGGACCGACCCGTGGGCCGTCGCCGGCAGCGGCCTTGCAGTGCTCGCCGGACTCGCCGCGAGTGTCCAGGTCTGGCGCCGGCTGCTCGCCGATCTCGGCAGCTCGCTGACCCAGCGACAGGCCGCGCACGTGTTCTTCGTCGGCCAGCTCGGCAAGTACGTCCCCGGCACCGTCTTCGCCATGGCCGCGCAGATGCAGGTGGGCAAGACGTACGCCGTCCCTCGCGCGCGGGTCGCGACGTCCTGGTTGCTGTTCATGCTGGTTCTTGTCGCGACCGGCCTGCTGTGCGGGGTGATCGGCCTGCCGTTGACCAACGCCGAGGTGTTCGCGGACTACGGCTTCGTGCTGCTGGCGCTGCCGGTGGGACTGGCCTGCCTCACCCCGCCGGTCCTCAACCGCGCGCTGGCCTGGCTGCTGAGCAAGACCGGGCGCGAGCCGATGGAGCGGCCCCTGACGTGGTCGGGCATCGCGGTCGCGAGTGGCTGGGCCTTCCTCATGTGGGCGCTCTACGCCGTGCACCTCGTGCTGCTGGTGCAGCCGCAGGACCCCGAGGGCGGCCACCGGCTGCCGCTGCTCGCGCTCGGCGCCTTCGCGCTGGCGTGGGCGGCCGGGCCGTTCTTCGTCATCGCGCCGGCCGGGGCGGGGGTCCGCGAGGCGGTGATCATCCTGTCTCTCGCGCCGGTGCTCGACACCGCCCGCGCGACCGCCGTTGCGGTCGTCAGCCGGGTGCTCATGGCCCTGGGCGACGCGCTGTGGGGGGCACTCGGTTGGGCCCTGCGGCCCCGACGCGGGGTTACTGTGGAGCCCGTCACGCAGCTGGGGAAGGTTGCCGACGTCTGACCGGTACGCCCCGAACTCCCGGAGACGACCTCTCATGCGCCGCCTGCCCCGCACCACCTGGATCGCCCTGACAGGGCTGCTCGGTGGGCTCGCCCTCACCGCCACCACGGCCACCCCGGCTGCTGCAGCGGAGGTCTACCAGCGCCCGGCCGACGGCGTCTTCCCCGTGGAGGGTCACGGCTGGGGGCACGGTCGGGGCATGTCGCAGTGGGGCGCGCAGGGCGCCGCGAGCCTCGGGCGCAGCTCCGACGAGATCACCGCCTTCTACTACCCGGGGACCGCGAAGGCGGTGCTGGCCGACGCCCCGATCCGGGTCTGGCTGCAGGCCGACGAGGGCGTTGACACCCAGGTCATCCCGGCCACCGGCCTGGTGGCCACCGACGCGGCCACCGGCGCGAAGCTGGCCCTGCCGAGCGGTCCGAAGCGGTGGCGGGCGCTTGCGACCTCCGCGGGGCTGGCCCTGCAGAGCTGGGACGGCTCGGTGTGGACCGGCGTGCTGCTCGGCGGCAAGACCGCGGTCGCCGGACCGCTGCGCTTCTCGGGCCCGACCTTCATCCGCGTCGTCTTCCCTGGCGGGACCAGCCGTGACTACCGGGGCTACGTGCAGGCCGTGAAGACTGCGACGACCTCGTTGCAGACGATCGATGTGCTCGGGATGGAGGACTACCTGCTGGGTGTCGTGCCCCGCGAGTCCAGCAGCTCCTGGCAGGCCGCCGCCCTGCAGTCGCAGGCCATCGCGGCGCGGTCCTACTCCGCCAACAAGCGCTCGCGGGTGCCGAGCACAGCCCGCTACGACATCTGCGACACGACGCAGTGCCAGGTCTTCGGCGGCAGCGCGGTCTGGTCGGCGAGCGGCACCCGGACCAGCCTCGAGCCCGGCTCCACGACGGATGCGATCCGGGCGACCCGGGGAGTGGTGCGCACCTACAGCGGCACCCCGATCTTCAGCGAGTACTCCAGCTCCAACGGCGGCTGGTCGACCGAAGGCGGCCAGCCCTACCTCAAGGCCCAGCGCGACGACTACGACGGGGTCGTCCCCAACGGCGTGCACTCGTGGAGGGCCGCGCTCCGGGTCACCGACGTCGAGCGCCGCTACCCCGCGCTCGGGACGCTCCGCACGATGGAAGTCACCCGCCGCGACGGCAACGGCGAGTGGGGCGGCCGCGTCAAGGAGGTCGTCCTGCGTGGCACCAAGGACGGTGCAGCGACGACCGTGAACACCACCGGGGCCGGCATCTACAACGCGCGCTCCTGGCCGGCCAACGGCGACGGGCTGCGCTCGTCGTGGTGGCGCATCACCCCCGCCACCGGCTCGGCCGTGGTCTCGCAGTCGACCGCGCCGCGGCTGGTGAAGGCACCCGGCCCGGCGACCGGCGCGCTGACGGCCGTGCTCAAGAACACCGGAACCACGGCGTGGTCGACCTCCGGGCTGCACCTCTCAGTCGCCAGCCCACCCGGCGAGGAGGACCCGCTGGTCGGCTTCGACAGCCAACCAGGCAAGTACGCCGGAACAGCGGCCACCATCGAGCCCGGTCAGACGGCGGAGTTCCGGTTCGCCCTCGATGCGGCGGGCGTCGCGCCCGGCCTGCACGGGCGGGCCTACCGCCTGCGGATCGGCGGCGGAGCAGTCTTCGGAGCCACGGTCTCCTGGCAGATCCGCGTCGACCCGACGGTGTTCACCGCGGTCCAGGCGGCCCCGCCGGTCGCCACCGCCGGCAGCACGCCCACCTCGACGGGCACCGACCCCCCGCCGGCGGTCTTCGCCGACGGCCGGACCGTCGTCCTGGCCCGGCAGGGCGAGGCCCGGGTGCGACTGACCACCAAGAACACCGGCAACGCCACCTGGCCGGCCGGGTCGACGACCCCCGTGCTGCTGGGCACCAGTGGCCCGCGCGACCGGGCCAGCGGCTCCGCCGGCTCGACCTGGCTCTCGCCGAAGCGGGCCACCCGCCTGGCCGGCAGCGCCGAGGTGCCGCCCGGTGCCAGCGGCACGTTCGACCTGGTGCTCCACGGGGCCGGGCAGCCCGTCGGTGTCACCGGCGAGGCCTTCGAGCCGCTCTGGGAGGGCAAGCACTGGATCGATGGTGCGGTGACGCCGCTGACCGTCGTCCGCACCGATCCCACGGTGTCGCGCCTGGCCGGTCTCGACCTGGCCCCTCCGGGGCGCTTCCGGCTGGCCACCGCGCCGCACGGCACGGCCACGCTGACCGTGCGGCTCCGCAACCTCGGCGGCTCACCATGGGCGGTCGGGTCGGAGCCGCTCGGCACCGCCGGTGACAAGCCCTATCCCCTCGCGACCGCTGCCTGGAGGTCGCCGACCCGGCCCCCGGCCCTGGCGCGCAACGTGACGCGGCCGGGGGTGACGAGCGTCCACCCGGGCGAGGTCGGTGAGTGGCGGGTGCCGATCTCGGCGTACAAGAAGGCGCCCGGGAGCTACCCACTGGTGCTTCAAGCGGCGGGCGCGACGTCGCGCTACGGCCCCGTCGTCTCGACCACCGCGGAGGTCGTCAAGGCCGTCATGAGCGGCAGCCTGGTCGCCGTCCGGTCCGGTGTGACGGTGCCGCGCGCCGGCACGACCGCGGTGTGGTTCGACGTCAGGAACACCGGCAACATCACCTGGCCGGTGAAGGGCACAGTCCGAGCAGTGGCGTTGACCGCGGGCTCGCCGTCCAAGCACTCCTCCTGGTTGACCGCGACCCGCCCATCGGCGGTGACTGCCAACCTCAGTCGGGCCGGCGGCACCTACATCGCACCGGGTGACGTGGCCCGGTTCTCGTTCGTGCTGGCCGGCAACGGGCGGACCGTCGGGGCTCGGACCGAGCAGTTCGGCGTGCTGTGGGAGGGCTTCGCGGCCACCGCGCTGAAGGTCGCGCTGTCCTACCGGGTCGGCTAGCGACCTCGTGCAGGTCGGGATCCTGCTCGAGCAGCTGCTGGCGCCGGTGCCCGGGGGGACCGGGCGCTACAGCCGGGAGCTGGCGGCGGCGTTGGCCCGGACCGCGGACACCGGCGACGAGGTCTCCGGTCATGTCGCGGCGCACCGCTCCATCGAGGCGGCAATGGTCGACGGCGTCGACGGCCCGCACCGCCTGGCCCTGCCCCGACGGGCCCTCATCGCAGCGTGGGAACGGGGCACCGGCCCGGCGGTGCCGGCCGACCTGGGCCATGCACCAACCCCCCTTTCGCCGCCCCGGCGACGGACCCCGCTCGTGGTCACGGTGCACGACGCCGTCCCCTGGACGCATCCGTCGACGCTGACCCCGCGCGGCGTGCGCTGGCACCGCCGCGCCGTCGAGCGGGCGGCTCGGGACGCGGACCTGCTGGTCGTGCCGACGCAGGCGGTGGCCGACGAGCTGCGCCATCACGTGCGGGTGGCTCCCGACCGCCTGCGCGTGATCGGCGAGGGCGTCAGCGGCGACCTCGACCTGCCCGCCGATGCCGACGCGCGGGCGGCTGCCCTCGACCTTCCCGACCGCTTCCTGCTGACGGTCGCGACCCTCGAGCCACGCAAGGGACTGGCGGACCTCGTCCGTGCCCTGGCCGACCCGGCGGCGCCTGACCTGCCACTGCTGTGCGTCGGGCAGCCCGGCTGGGGCGACCTTGCCTCTCCGGA
>JBKKBU010000161.1:0-8885 GCA_046713755.1 Mycobacteriales bacterium | reverse complement strand
CCCCCGCGGGGGGACACCACACCCCCCCCCCCGCGGTGCGGGCGGGGCCCGGGCCTCTTTGCGTCGTACGGGGGACGTCAGACGCGCACGCGCGCGAGTCGTTCCTCGGTCGGCCACTTCACGTCGGTCGCCCAGCCGAGCTTCTCAAAGCCACGGATGACCACGGCGGAGGTGTCGATCTGGCCCTTGTCAACGCCGTGGCGGGCCAGCTTGGGGTCGGCGTGGTGCAGGTTGTGCCAGCTCTCGCCGAACGAGGGGATCGCCAGCCAGGCCAGGTTGCGCGCCTCGTCGGTGGAGACGAACGGCTTGCGCCCCACCACGTGGCACAGCGAGTTGATGGACCAGGTGACGTGGTGGATGACCAGGATGCGGACCAGCCCACCCCAGATGTACGCCGAGAAGGCGCCGGCAGCTGTGCCGGTGATGGCGTAACCGAGCAGGGTCGGGACGATCAGCGAGGACAGCGCGATGATCGGGAAGGCCTTGTTGACGCGCATGAGGTCGCGGTCAGCGATGAGGTCCGGGGCCCAGCGGCGAGCGGAGGTCTGCTCGCGGTCGAACAGCCAACCGGTGTGGGCCCACCACAGGCCACGCAGCAGGCCGCGGGTCGAGCGGCCGAAGCGCCAGGGCGAGTGCGGGTCACCCTCCTCATCGGAGTGGGCGTGGTGCTTGCGGTGGTCGGCGACCCAGCGGATGACCGGGCCCTCGAGCGCCAGCGAGCCGCAGATCGCGAGAGCGATCTTCAGCCCGCGGTTGGCCTTGAAGGCCTGGTGCGTGAAGTAGCGGTGGAAGCCGACCGTGACACCGAAGCCGGACGCGAAGTAGAAGGCGAGCGCGATGCCGGCGTCGACGGCACTGATGCCGCCGTGCGTCGCCGCGAGCCAGATCGCCACGAACAGGCCGATCGTCGGGAGCCCGACGACGACGTAGACGAGCGCCTGCTCCCACAGCGGGCGCATCTTGGTCGACGGGGGAGCGGGGGCCTCGAGAACAGCAGTCATGAGAAGAGCCTCCTTCATAACCGACATTCAGTTCTTGGCTCTGATGACGGGAGACCGACCTCGTTTCTTGGCATTCCGTGACAAGATTGCTGCATGCCCGCCCCCGCCCTGCCTGCCGACGCGCTCGCTCTGTGGCAGGCCGAGCTCCCGTCGCTGGCCGACGAGATCCTGGTGTCGATCGCCGCGGAGGTCCCTGCCTACGCCCGCCCGTTCGAGGGTGACTTCGGGCGCGGGGTGAACCTCGGCGTGCAGGTGGCGCTCGGCCGGTTCCTGCTCCCCGGTGAGGAGCTCGACCGCTCCGTCTACGTCGGGCTCGGACGCGGGGAGGCGCGAGTGGGCCGGTCGCTCGACGCACTGCTGGCGGCCTATCGGGTCGGCGCTCGCCTCGCCTGGGCCCGATTGGCCGATGTCGGTCTGCGCTCAGGCCTGTCAGCGACCGCCCTGGTGGCGTTGGCGGCGGCGGTGTTCGCCTACATCGACGAGCTCTCCGCCGCCTCGGCCGAGGGCTTCGCCGCTGCGCAGTCACAGCTGTCCGGCGACCGGGACCGGCGGCGGGCAACGCTGGTGCGGTTGCTGCTCACCGACACCCCGGTGCGCGACCTGACCGAGGCGGCCGCTGCGGCCGGTTGGCTGCCGCCGGCGACCCTGGCCGCCGTCGTCGTCCCGATCGCCGCCGGCGGCGAAGTGGCCTTGCGCTGGGACGATCGGTCACTGGTCGTCGGTGAGGACGACGCCGCGGGGACAGCAGTCCTGCTGCTGCCCGACGTCGACGGCCCTGGGCAGCGGGCGCGGCTGCACCGGCTGCTCGCCGGTCGGCCCGCCGTCGTGGGGCTCGCGGTCCCGTGGACCGAGGCGCGCTCGTCGGTCGCACTCGCCCGCCGAGCCGCCGCGCTGGGAGGCGGTGCGGCTTCGTCGTACGGGCCTGGGGGTGAGGGACCGGTGCACGTCGAGGACGTGCTCGCGCAGCTCGTGGTCAACGCTGACCCCGTCGCACGACTCGTGCTCGAAGGTCGGCGGCTCGCGGTCTTCGACGGGCTGACCGGCAAGCAGCGGGCCCGGCTGCTCGAGACGTTGCGGTCGTGGTTGGCGCACCAGGGGGACCGGCAGCGGGTGGCCGCCGACCTCGGGATCCACCCGCAGACCGTTCGCTACCGCGTCGGGCTGCTGCGTGAGCTCATGGGCGCTGAGCTCGACGACCCGCTGCGCAGGTTCGAGCTGCAGCTGGTGCTCAGCTGACGGCCTGCGCCAGCGACCAGACCGCCAGGACCACCAGGATCGCCGCGGCGACCTGCTGGATCCGCCGCAGCGGCAGGAACTCCAGCAGCCGGCGGCCGAAGACGACGGCCAGGCCGGCCACTGTCCAGAGCGCGAGCAGCGCACCGATGCCGACCGACCACGGCTGCTGGTAGCGGGCAGCCAGGGTGGCCGTCAGCACCTGGGTGAGGTCGCCGAACTCCGCGACCAGCACGACAGCGAAGGACCCGGCGGCGATCTGCCAGCCGCTGCGCGCCGTGACTCCCGCGGCCTCCCGCTCGCCCTCGGCAGCGGCCCGGGAGGGGTCTGAGCGGAGCAACAGCACCGCGCCGATCAGGAACAGCAGGCCGGTCACGACCTCGACCGGCGTACGTGGCAACGTCGCGATGGCGCTGCCCAGCAGAACAGCCGTGGTGACGTGGACCACGAACGCTGCTGCGATGCCGAGCCAGACGGGCAGCGGCCGGTAACGGGCCCCCAGCACGAGCGCGACAACGGCGCTCTTGTCGGGAAGCTCCGCGACGGCGACGACTCCGAAGGCGATCAGCAGAGCTTCCATCTGGAAGCCGAGTCTAGACTTGGCACTCGCAGAACAAGAGTGCCAGGAGGTGCCGCAGTGCTCGACGACCGCAAGCTCGAAGTGCTGCGCGCCATCGTCGAGGACTTCGTGTCCACCAACGAGCCGGTGGGCTCCAAGGCCCTCGCCGAGCGGCACAGCCTGGGGGTGAGCCCCGCGACCGTCCGCAACGACATGGCGACCCTCGAGGACGAGGGCTACATCACCCACCCGCACACCAGCGCCGGCCGGATCCCGACCGACAAGGGCTACCGGCTGTTCGTGGACCGGCTGTCACAGGTCAAGCCCCTGTCCGGCGCGGAGAAGCGGGCGATCCAGAGCTTCCTCGAAGGCGCGGTCGACCTCGACGACGTCGTCCACCGGTCGGTGCGGCTGCTCTCGCAGCTGACCCAGCAGGTGGCGGTCGTGCAATACCCGTCGCTGTCCCGCTCCGAGGTGCGGCACCTCGAGATCGTGCACCTCGCGCCCAACCGGCTGCTGCTCGTCCTCATCACCGACACCGGCCGGGTCGAGCAGCGGGTGCTGGAGCTGCCTGCCCTCGTCACGGACGACGAGGTCAGCCAGCTGCGCAACGTCTTCGGGCCGCGGCTGCACGGTGCCCGGCTCGTCGATGCCCCCAAGGCGCTCGAGGACCTGCCCGACTCGGCCCCGGCAGCACTGCGGCCGGTGCTCACCAGCGTCCTGTCGGTCGTGCTGTCGACGCTGGTCGAGCGGCCGGAGGAGCGGATCGCCATCGGCGGGACCGCCAACCTCACCCGGCACGCCCTCGACTTCCCGCAGACCCTGCGGCCGGTGCTCGAGGCGCTGGAAGAGCAGGTCGTGCTGCTCAAGCTCATCGGTGAGGTCAACGACCCCACCACCGTGCACGTCAAGATCGGCGAGGAGAACAGCGTGGAGGGACTGCGGTCGACCTCCGTGGTGACCGTTGGCTACGGCCCTGGCGGCTCGGACGAGCGGCTCTACGCCGGTCTCGGGGTGGTCGGTCCGACCCGGATGGACTACGCCGGGTCGATCAGCTCGGTGCGCGCCGTGGCCCGTTACGTCGGCGACCTGCTGGCCGGTGCCTGAGGTGGCAACCGACTACTACGGCCTGCTCGGCGTGCCCCGCGACGCCGGCGACGACCAGATCAAGAAGGCCTACCGCAAACTCGCCCGTGAGCTGCACCCCGATGTCAACCCCGACCCGGCCGCGCAGGAGCGCTTCAAGCAGGTGACCAGCGCCTACGAGGTGCTGTCCGACCCGCAGAAGCGCCAGGTCGTCGATCTCGGCGGAGATCCGCTGCAGAGCGGGCCAGGCTCGGCGGGCAATCCCTTCGCCGCCGGCTTCGGCGGGCTCGGCGACATCATGGATGCGTTCTTCGGTGGCGGTCAGGCCCGCGGCCCGCGGTCCCGGGTCCGCCAGGGTGCCGACGCCCTGATCCGGATCGAGTGCGACCTGTCCGAGACCGCCTTCGGCACCACCCGTGAGCTCACCGTCGAGACTGCGGTGGTCTGCACCACGTGCACCGGCCAGGGTGCCGCCCCGGGCACTCATCCGCAGACCTGCGAGACCTGCAACGGCCGCGGTGAGGTCCAGCAGGTGCAGCGGTCGTTCCTCGGTCAGGTCATGACCACCCGGGCCTGTCCACGTTGCGCCGGCACCGGCTCGACGATCGCGCACCCCTGCGGTGAGTGCGGTGGAGATGGTCGCGTCCGGGCTCGCCGGACCCTCAACGTGAAGGTGCCGGCCGGCGTCGAAGACGGCATGCGGATCCGGCTGACCGGCGAGGGCGAAGTCGGGCCCGGCGGCGGCCCATCCGGTGACCTCTACGTCGAGATCTCCGAGAAGCGACACCCCGTCTTCACCCGCGACGGCGACGACCTGCACTGCAAGGTCTCGTTGCCCATGACCGCCGCGGCGCTCGGCACCACGGTGGACCTGACGACCCTCGACGGCGAAGAGCACCTCGACATCCAGCCGGGCACTCAGCCGGACGACGTCCTGACCCTGCGGGCCCGTGGGGTCCCGCACCTGCGCGGCACCGGTCGGGGCGACCTCTACGTGCACCTCGAGGTCGTCGTGCCCACCAAGCTCGACGCCAAGCAGGAGGAGCTGCTGCGCGACCTTGCGCGGCTGCGCGGCGAGGAGCGCCCCGTCGTGTCGGGCAAGGGCAAGGGCCTGTTCGGCAAGCTGCGCGACGCGTTCGAGTGAGTGCGCCGGTCTTCCTCGCGGACGACCTGACCATCGATCGCGTGATCCTGACCGGACCCGAGGGTCGGCACGCCGCGACCGTCCGACGACTGCGCGTGGGTGAGGTCGTCGACCTCTGCGACGGCAGGGGCACCCGGGCTTCCAGCGTGGTCGTGTCGGTCGGTCACGAGACCGTCGCGTTCGACGTTCGCACCCGTACGACGGAAGCGGCCCCCTCCCCACGGCTGGTGCTCGTGCAGGCCCTCGCCAAGGGCGACCGAGGGGAGCTCGCGGTGGAGCTTGCCACCGAGGTCGGCGTGGACGAGATCGTGCCGTGGTCGGCGACCCGCAGCATCGTGAAGTGGGAGGGCGAACGCGGTCAGAAAGCGCTGCGCCGCTGGACATCCACCGTGCGCGAGGCCGGCAAGCAGTCGCGCCGATCGTGGCTGCCGGTGGTCTCACCGCTGGCCTCGACAGCCGACGTGGCAGCCCGGTTGGCCGGTGCGACCGGCCTGGTTCTTCACGAGTCGGCCACGGTGCCGCTCACCTCCCTCGACCTGTCAGCTGCCACCGAGGTCGTGCTCGTCGTCGGTCCGGAGGGTGGCATCACCGATGCGGAGCTCGAGCTGCTCGGCGGCAGCGTCGTACGCCTTGGTCCTTCGGTGTTGCGGACGTCCACCGCTGGTGCGGCGGCGGCATCGGTCGTCAGTGCGCTGACGGGCCGCTGGTGAAGGCACTGACCGGGGTCGTCGTCGGTGTCCTGCTGACGATGTGCGCCGCCCTGCTCGAGATCAAGCGGCTGTCGGACGGCGGCGATCCGTCGCCGGTGTCGGTGGCCGTCGGGGTCGGCGGGCTTGCCCTCTCGGTGGGTTGTGCGAGCCGATTGGTGGCTCCGGAGCAACGGCGCGGCGTCGCCCTGGCCGCTGGTCTGCCGTTCCTGCTCGTCGGACTGCTCACCGCCGCCTTGCTCGCCCTTCGCTGACGGGGCTACCAGGTGGGGTCGGTGAGGCAGGAGCCGGTCGCGCCGATGCAGCCGTCGTTGGCGAAGACGGTGACGAAGCGGCCGTCGACCAGCCGACCGACCGGGCCGACGAAGTCCTTGCCCCCGAGGGCGACCAGGACCTCCGGACCGGCCTCGGTCTGCGCCACCGAGGTAGCGAGGATGCCGCCGCTCTGCGGCTGGCTCGGGCTCTGCAGGCCGTGGCCGTAGTCGGGGGCGGCGAGCAGCAGCCCGACCCGGGGGCCGTCACAGCCGCGCCACAGGAACAGGTCGCTGCCGGACCAGGCCGGCGCAGTGTCCGGGCAGTTCGGTGGGGCGTCGATCCCGACCGCCTGGTCCACCGAGGCCGCCCGGGGCGCCAACGTCGACACGCCGCCGCTGGCCTTCTCGAGGACGAGGGCGCCGTCGTCGCGGACGCCGAGGTGCCGGAGCTCGCCGATGTCGGTGCGCTCGGTGACCAGCGGCATCCGGTGCTCCCGGGCGTCCGGACCTCGGACGACGAGCTCGCCGCTGCCCCCGCCGCTGCACGGGCGCTCGACCCAGGCGAGCAGCCGACCGTCGGGTGAGACCGCCGGATGCTCACGGCGCACCGTGCCGCCGGGGACGGTGATCCCCGCAGCGCCGTTGCCGAGGCTGACGCGGACCAGCTCATCTGTGCAGCTGCCGATCCGGCGCCGGACGAAGACGGCTCCTTCGCCGCCCCGGCTGGGGCTGCTGTCGAGGACGCCCGGGGGTGGGTACGACAGCTGGCGCAGCCGCTGGCCGGTGCTGGCGTCGTGCAGCACGATCGCACCCCGGTCGACCGCGACGAAGGTGCTCGCCGCCGGTGGGACACCGGGACCCGCCGCTCCTGCCCGATGGACGGCGACGACGACCAGGTCGCCCAGGGCACCGTCGGTGCGCGACGTGATGGTGAGGGATCCGGTGCTCCAGGACAGCGCGGACCAGTCGAGGGAGGTGGCGAAGGCACCGTCGGCGGCGCTGCGGGTGACCGCCTCCCCGAGCAGGGTGCCCGCCGAGCTGCGCAACTGGCCGGTGACCGTCTCTGGGACCCCGTTCCTCGTCCCGGCCACGGCGACCGGGCTGTTGATGCGCTGCCCCGGCGTAGGCGCCGCTATCACCATCCCGTCGCCCGCTGCCACGACGGCGACGACGCTCCATGGGTTGTCAGTGCCAACCCCCACCCGGACCAGCTCGGCGACGGCGACGGTGATGGTGCCGGCCCGCAGCTCGATGCGTTGTTTCGTCACGGGCGGCACCGGTGCGATGGGGGAGTGCGCCTTCAGGCCGGGGATCTGCAGGTAGTCGTCCGTGAGGTGCTGGGCCACCCGGGTGGGGTCAGCGGCCCAGGTGCGGGCTCCCGGGTCGCGGGCCCAGGCCGCCGCCTCCCGGTCGTTGGTGAACGGCCAGAACGGCGTGCCGGGTGCGCTGGTCGTCACTCCGCTGGTCGACGGCACCGGGGGTGAGGGACCTGCCTCGAGGCACAGCACGTCCCCGCCGGTGGCGCATTCCTCGGGGGCCGTGGTCTCGAGCGGCCGTGGTCGCTCCGTCGCCGTGGTCGGCCGGTCGGTGTCCACCCGGTCGGTGACGGAGGTGCCGACCGCGCCACCGACGACCAGCGCAGCGGCTGCCGCGACCCCGACGAGAGGTCGAAGCCGGCGCCAGGAGCGGCGGTGAGCGATGCGCGACCGGATGACCTGCAGGCCGTCACCGGCCGGGACGAACAGCTCCGCTTCGCTCTGCAAGAGCATGCGGAGCTGTTCCTCCGGCGTCATCACCAGTCGACGGTCGTGATGCAGCCGCGGGCCTCGAGGGTCTCCTTGCAGGCTGTCTGCTCGAGGATCGGCTGGAAGGTGGTGCCCACCAGGCGACCGATGGCGCCGCTCGGCTCGAGCAGCTGCACCAGGATCTCGGTGCCGCCTGGGACCGGGACGGTCGCCACGCTCGAGATGCGGCCGAGCGTGGTCGGCGTGGTGGATAGCCGCTCGCCGGTCAACGACCAGGTGGTGCGCGCCGGTCGTTCGAGGTCGCCCTGCGTGTTGCACACCTCGAACGCCAGCACCCCGTCGCCGAGGAACGCCGGGTTGAACACGACGCAGCCCTCTCGGGCGTCGAGGTGGAGCACCCTTCCGTCCGGCTGGTAGAGGTCGGTCGCCCCGCCGTCCTGACCGGCGACCTCGACCAGCAGGGCACCGTCATCGCGCAGCTGGAGCGTCCCGGTGTCGTACCCCTCGGCCAGCTCGAACTCGCGGATCCCGGCCGGTCCCTGACGAACGATCGTCGTGCCGACGCCGAGGCCCGCCTCGCAGTTCGGACGCACTGCCCAAGCCAGCCACTGGCCGTCGTCCGACACGGCCAACGCGCCGGGCCAGAGCGGCTGGTCCGCCACCAGGGTGGTGGTCACCTTGGTGCCGAGGTCGTGGCGGATGAGCCGGCGGTCGGAGCACTTGTCCCTGCTGAGCCGCAGCCAGTGCACGACGTCGCCGGCCAGGACCGGGCTCACGTCTACCGCGTCGGCCGGCGGGTAGCTGACCTGCTTGAGCAGTGCGCCGTCGGTAGCGGAGTAGAGACCGATCGTGCCGTCGCGCTCGGCGACGAAGGCCTTGCCGGCCGCCGGCCGGGCCGGGTTGACGGTGCTTCGGCGCACGGGGATAGCGGCGACTCGGGCGACCGTGCCGTCCTTCAGCGAACGCGTCACGCCGTACACGACGCCGGTCGTCCAGGTGGCCTCGTCCCAGCGCAAGGTGGTCGTCCAAGGCTGCTCCGACCCGGCCGGCGCTGACTGCTCGTCGAGCACGGTGCCGGTCGCGGTGCGCAGGGTGACGCGGACGTTCTCATCGACGCCGGGAATGGTGCCGGTCACCTTGAGTGGGCTCGTGACCT